>NZ_JAAFAN010000040.1:0-41640 GCF_010287905.1 Cellulosimicrobium composti | reverse complement strand
CCCGGCACGGGCCGAGCCCGTGCGGCCCGAAGCCGCGGCACGACCCGACGTCGTACCGCGACCCGACGACGCGGTGCGACCCGACGACGCGGTGCGACCCGGCTCGGCGCGACCCGCCGCAGCCGACCGGCCCCCGGACGCGGCGCGGCCCCCCGGCGCGGGCCGGGAGGCCGTCGAGGCGGGCCGCGGCGTGCCGGCCGCGGACGGTGCCCGTCCCGCGCGTCCGGCCCCCGTGCCCCGCGTCACTGCCCGGCCTCCTCCTGCGGGAGACCGAGGACCGCGCCGTCGGACAGCCGCACCATCGCCGGGTCCTCCGCCTCGACCATGCCGAGGGAACGCGCGGTCTCGGGCAGCGAGGCCTTCTGCTCGGCCACCTGGGCCTGCAGGCTCTGCGTGTCCTGCGCCACGCGGCTCACCTCCCGGCGCAGCTCCGACATCTCGTAGGAGTTGCGCGCCATCGTCGTGTTCACCAGGAGAGCACACAGGAGCGCCGCGCCCAGGATCGACATGCAGAGCACGAGGAACGGGATCTTCGACCGCGCCTGCAGCGGCGCACGGACGAGCTCGAGGCGCGAGCGCAGCGCGCGCTCGGACGCGCCCCCGGGCAGCGCCGTGAGGGACGGCCGCGGAGCGGGCGCCGGGCGCGCCGGACGTGCGAGCGGGCGGGCGGCGGTCGACCTCTGTGCGCTCATCGTGTCCTCTCCCCCGGGTCGTGCGGTCGGTCGGTCGTGCGGTGCTGCGGGCCGCCGGACGGGCGGCGGGCGGCGGGCCGGCGGTGCGGCGGCGTCGGCCGGGTGCGCTCGGCCGCCCGCAGGCGGACGGACGCCGAGCGCGGGTTCGTCTCGCGCTCGTCCGGGGTCGCCTCCTCGGCGCCGCGCGTGAGGAGCCGCAGGTAGGGCTGGTCCTCGTCGGGCACCACCGGGAGCCCCGGGGGCGCGCTGACCGTCGACCCGGCGGCCAGCTCGCGCTTGACGATGCGGTCCTCGAGCGAGTGGTACGACTCGACGACGACGCGCCCGCCGACGGCCAGGACGTCCACGGCCGCGGGGACCGCGCGCTCGAGCACCTCGAGCTCGCCGTTCACCTCGATCCGCAGCGCCTGGAACGTGCGCTTGGCGGGGTTGCCGCCCGTCTGGCGCGTCGCCGCGGGGATCGAGGCGCGCACGAGGTCGACGAGCTCCGCGCTGCGCTCCCACGGGCGCTGCTCGCGACGCCGCACGACGGCCCGCGCGATGCGCTGCGCGAACCGCTCCTCGCCGTACTCGCGCAGCACCCGCGTGAGCGCGCGCTCGTCGTACGTGTTGAGCACGTCGGCGGCGGTCGGGCCGGTCGTCGGGTCCATCCGCATGTCGAGCGGTGCGTCGTGGGCGTAGGAGAACCCGCGCTCGGCCTCGTCGATCTGCAGCGAGGACACGCCGAGGTCCATGAGCACGCCCTGGACCGGCTCGCCGACGACGTCGGCCACGACGTCGCCGATCTCGTCGTAGACGGCGTGCACGGCCCGGAACCTGTCGCCGAACCGCTCGAGGCGGCGCGACGCGCGGTCGATCGCCTCCGGGTCGCGGTCGATGCCCACGACGCGCGCGGTCGGGACCTGCTCCAGCACGGCCTCCGTGTGCCCGCCCATCCCGAGCGTGCAGTCCACGAGCACCGACCCGGGCTCGGCGAGCGCCGGCGCGAGGAGGTCGACGCAGCGCTGGAGGAGCACGGGGACGTGGCGCTCCGCGGCGTCGTCGGGGGTGCTCGTCATGCGCGTCTCCTCTCCGTGCTGCTCGGTGCCCGGCGACGGGCGTGCTGACCTGCTCGTGCTCCGCGGGCGCCGGGCCCCGTACGGTCAGGTCTCCCTCCGCGTCCTTTCTGGCGCCGGGGAAGTGCGTCAGACCGGGCGGGAGGAGGCCTCACCGTGCGGGCGCGGCGGCGCTCGCCCCTAGAAGCGCAGGTCCGGGAACACCTCCTCGGCGGTGTCGGAGTACGCCGACTCCTGCTCCGCGAGATACGTCTCCCACGCCTGCGCGTCCCAGATCTCGACGCGGGTGCCCGCGCCGATCACCGCGACGTCGCGGTCGAGCCCCGCGTACGCCCGCAAGGGCGCGGGGATCGACACACGACCCTGCTTGTCCGGGATCTCGTCGCTCGCCCCCGAGAGGAAGACGCGCAGGTAGTCCCGGGCCTGCTTGCTCGTCACCGGCGCCTGCCGGATCTGGTCGTACATGCGCCGGAACTCGTCCATCGGCAGCAGGAACAGACAGCGCTCCTGCCCCCGCGTCATGACCAGACCCGGCGCGAGCCGCGACCGGAACTTCGCGGGGAGGATGAGCCTCCCCTTGTCGTCCAGACGCGGCGTGAAGGTGCCCAGGAGCAGGCCGGAGGAACCACCGAGCACGTCGTCCACGAAGCCGGACATGCACCTGGCACCTCCTCTCCTGCTCCCTTCTGCTCCACGGTACTCCACTTCCCTCCACCGCTCTCGGTGAAAGCCCCCGCTTTCACCCGCCTTCGCAGGATCTCCGCAGGTCAGCCCGGTGGAGGGAGGTGGAGGGGAGAGGTACCCACGGCGCGTCGCACCTCGTGGGAGGGCCCTGGCGCAGCGGCCCCCGGGCGACGGCGCGCGCCGGAGCGTCCGCTGCGGGGTCCCGCCCCGGGCCGCGACGCCGCGGGGCCCGCGGGTCCACTAGGCTCGTCCCACCCGCGGTCTGGCCGGTCCGCGGCCCTGCGCCACCGACGACGGAGGTCCCCGTGCTCCCCGACATCGCCCCTGTCGCGTCCTCCGACGACCCGGGACCCGAGCACCTCGCCGGGCTCGACGAGCTCGTCGAGACCACCGGCCGCATCCGTGAGGGCATCGAGTCGGTCGTCACCGGCCGTCCGGACCTCGTGACGATCACCGTCGCGGTCCTCCTCGCGCAGGGCCACCTCCTCGTCGAGGACGTCCCCGGCGTCGGCAAGACGACCCTCGCCAAGGCGCTCGCACGCACGATCGACTGCAAGGTCGGGCGGATCCAGTTCACGCCCGACCTCCTGCCGAGCGACCTCACGGGCGTCAACATCTACCGCGCCGCGAGCCACGAGTTCGAGTTCCGCCCCGGGCCCGTGTTCTCCAACATCGTCATCGGCGACGAGATCAACCGCGCCTCGCCCAAGACGCAGTCCGCGCTGCTGGAGTGCATGGAGGAGGGCCAGACGACGGTCGACGGGACGACCCACCAGCTCCCGAGCCCGTTCCTCGTCGTCGCGACGCAGAACCCGGTCGAGATGGAGGGGACGTACCCCCTGCCCGAGGCGCAGCGCGACCGGTTCATGGCGCGGCTCACGGTCGGGTACCCCGACGCCGAGGCCGAGCTGCGCATGCTCGACACGCAGGAGTCCGACAACCCGCTCGCCCACCTGCGCCCCGTGACGACCGGCGCGGCCGTCCTGCGGTTCGCCGAGGTCGCCCGGGCGGTGTACGCCTCCCCCGCGGTCAAGCGGTACGTCCTCGCGCTCGTCACCGCGACGCGCGAGCACCCCGGCCTGCGGCTCGGCGCCTCGCCCCGCACGACGCTCCAGCTCCTGCGCGCCGCCAAGGCGCTCGCCGCGATGTCCGGGCGCGACCACGTGCTCCCGGACGACGTCCAGTACCTCGCCGTGCCCGTGCTCGCGCACCGCCTCGTCATCACGACCGAGGCCCGCCTCTCGGGCCAGGACGCCGAGGCCGTCGTCTCGTCGATCGTGGCGCAGACGCCGATCCCCGCCCTGGACGCGACCGAGCGACGCTGACGTGCGCGTCCCGTCGTCCCTCGCGCGGCTCCGCACCCGGAGGCGGAGCCTCGCCAGCGCGCGTCTCACGCGCCGCGGCACGGCCGTGCTCGCCGCCGGCGCCGCCCTCGTCGTCGTCGGCGTGACCCTCGGGCTGCCGGACCTCGTCGGTCTCGGCGCCGCCGGGGCGCTGGCCGTCGGCGCCGCGTGGTGCTGGATGGCGGTCCGCCGCATCGACCGCGGGCGCGGCGCGCTGCACGTCACGCGTCGCGTCCAGCCCAACCCGGCGGTGCGCGGCCAGTTCACGACGGCGCGGCTCACCGTCGCGGCGGCGCGCACGACGTCGTCCACGGCGGCGACGCTGTCCCGTCTGCGGATCAGCGAGCAGGCGGCGCACGAGCTGTGCGACCAGGGCTCGCTGCGCGCCCAGGTCGCGACGGTCGGCGACCACATCGCGGTGCGCTACCGGCTGCGGCCGCTGCGGCGCGGCCGGTGGCCGCTCGGCCCCCTGCTCACGACGCGCGTCGACCTGTTCGGGCTCGTGAGCGCGACCCAGGAGCTCGGCGAGCCGACGTCGGTGGCCGTCTGGCCGCGCACCGTGGAGCTCCCCGCGCGCGGCGCGCGCGCGTTCGGCGAGCACGAGCGCTCCGCGTCCGGAGCGCGCCTCGCGTCGAGCGACGACTCCGTGCTGCGCGACTACGTCGCGGGCGACGACCCGCGGCGCGTGCACTGGGCCAGCGCCGCGCGCCACGGCCAGCTCATGGTGCGGGCGGACGAGAGCGCGGGGCTGCCGCCCGTCACGGTGCTCCTGGACCGCGGGCTCCTCCCCCACCCCGAGCTCGCCGCGTCGAGCCAGCGCGCGCTCGCCGACGGCGAGTGGGCCGTCGAGTGCGCCGCGTCGGTCGGCGTCTCGCTGCTCCAGGCCGGGCACCCGGTCCGCCTCGTGCCGTCGTCGCTCGCGCCCGTCGTCTCCGGCACCGGCTTCCGCGTCAACCGCTCCGGCGAGGGCCCGGCGGACCTCCTCGACGCGACCGTCGACCTGCACGGCCACCACGGCGTCGCGGACGGCGACCGCGCGGTCGTCGCGACGGCGGAGGCGCTGCGTCGCGACCGCCGTCCCGGCGAGATCACCGTCGCCGTGCTCGGCCCGCTCGGCTCCGTCGCCCGCCACAGCGTCGCCGCGACCGCCGGCGACGGGCAGCAGCGCGCGCTCGTCGTGAGCGCCCGACCCTGGGCCCCGGAGCACGCCGACGCCCTCGAGACGGTCTCCGCGCTGCGCCGGGCCGGGTGGCACGCCGCGCTCGTCGACCCGTCGATGTCCCTGGAGCACGCCTGGACCCTGCTCGTGGAGGGCACCCGATGACCACCCCCCGCCCGGCCCCCGCCTCCCCGGTCGCGTTCCGGGTGCTCGCCACGAGCGTGCTCGTCGCGGTCGCGGTCGTCGCCTCGACGTACGCGCTCGGCAGCGTCATCGGCCCCGGCGGGTGGACCGGGACCGCCGTGCGCGTCGTGACCGTCCTGGCGCTCGTCACCGGAGCGAGCCGCTACGCGCTGGAGCGCGGCCACGCGACCCGGGGCGAGACGCTCGCGCCGCCGGCCGCCCTGCTCCCGTCGCTCGCGGGCCTCGTCGCCGGGCTCTGGGCCCTCCTCGGGCTGTACGGCGGGCCGACCGACCGGTTCTCGCTGCTCATCGGGCTCTCGAACGTCGACCGGGTCCTGTCCCGGCTCTCCACCGCGCGCGACCTCACGCTCGCCGAGGTCGCGCCGATCGACCCGAGCCTGCCGATCGCCCTCATGGCCGTCGGGGGTGCCGTCGTCGTGTTCCTCGTCGCCGACCTCATGGCCGGAGGTCTGCGGCTCGGCGCGGGCGTCGCGCTGCCGCTCCTCGCGCTGTGGGTCCCCGGTCTCGTCATCATGGGCGAGGTGCCGCCGGTCGCGTTCGTCGTGACCGTGACGGCGCTCGTGCTCCTGCTCGCCGTGGACAACCCGCACCGCACCGTGCGGCGGGGGACGGTCGGCCGACGGGCCGAGGACCGCGCGGCCGGCGGGCTGCGCGCCGCCGGGGCGCTCGCCGTCGCGCTCGCCGTCGCGGTCGCCGCGCTCGGGCTCGGCTCGGCCAGCGCCGCGCTGCCGGAGGTCGCGTCGGCCTCGTGGTCGCGCCTGTTCTCCTCGACGGGCCAGACCGTGCGGCTGTCGGACGACCTCGACATGCGGCGCGACCTCGCCGAGCGCTCGGGCGAGGTCGTCCTGCGCTACCGCACGGACGGCGACGAGGTCGGCCCGCTGCGGGTGTTCACCCTCACCGGGTTCGACGGCACCAACTGGCGCCGCGGCGCCGACCGCGACGGCGACCCGGTCGAGGACGCTCAGCAGCTCCTGTGGCCCGGCGACCCGGCCGCCGTCGAGGAGCCGACGACGGTCCGCGTCACGCTCGAGACGCTGCGCGACACCAAGCTCCCCGTCCCGATCGAGCCGCGCGCCCTCGACATCGACGGGGACTGGTCGTACGACGACGTCCGCGACGAGGTGCTCGGGGACCGGCCGACGGGCGCGGGGACGTCCTACGGGCTCGTCGTCCACCCGCGCCCGCTCGACGCCGACACCCTGCGCGGCGCGACCGGCAGCGACCCGGACGACCCGAACTACCTCGACGTGCCCGCGACGGAGCACGAGCAGGACATCCGCGACCTCGCGACGGAGGTCGTCGCGGGGGCGACGACGCGCTACGACCAGGCCCTCGCCCTGCAGACCTACTTCCGCGACGTGTCGCGGTTCACGTACTCGACCGACGTCCCGGCGGGCGACTCGGGCGACGCCGTCTGGGACTTCCTCCAGGACCGGACCGGCTACTGCGTCCAGTTCGCGACGTCGATGACGATGATGGCCCGCACCCTCGGCATCCCGGCGCGGCTCGGCGTCGGCTTCCTGCCGGGCGAGCGCGTCGACGACACGGGCTTCCAGGTGACGGGCCGCGACTCGCACGCGTGGCCCGAGCTGTACTTCCCCGGGCAGGGCTGGGTGCGGTTCGAACCGACCCCGGCCCAGCAGACCGGGCCGACGCCGCAGTACGCCACGCCGGTCGCCGTCACGCCGGGCGGCCCCGGCGACCCGGGCAACGTCCCGACGCCGGGGGCCACGACCGCGGCGCCGTCGCCGTCGGCGAGCGAGGCGCCCACGGCTCCGGGGACGACCGGGCGGCCCGCGGGCGCGCAGGAGGAGGCGACGCCGTGGACGGTCGTCGCGGGGGTCGCACTCCTGGTCGTGGTCGTGCTGGGGGCGGCCGCGTGGCTCGTGCTGCGGCGGCGCTCGGAGTCGTCGAGCCTGCGCGACGCGGAGGACGCGTGGGCGGAGCTGCGGAGCCGGCTCGACGCGCTCGACGTGCGGTGGCCCTCGTCGACGACGCCGCGCAACGTGCCGGCCATCGTGGTGGCGGCGCTCCGCGAGCGCCGTGGCGTGCACCCGCTCGACGACGACGTGGCGGAGGCCGTCGCCGACCTGGCGTCAGCGCTCGAGGTCGAGCGTTACGCGCCGCACCCGCGGGCGATCGTCCGTGCCGAGCGTCTCGAGGAGCGTGTCGACACGGCGGTGGGTCTGGTGGAGGAGTCGCTCAGCGACCGTCCTGCTCCCGCCGACGGTCCCAGCGCTCTTCCAGTCGGCTGAGGAAGGGCTTGCGGGCGGGCTTGCTCGCCGCGGCGGGGCGGACGGTGCCGTCGGCCTCGACGGTGCCGACCGGGCCCTTGCGCGAGCGCGGTGACTGGAAGACGAGCACCACGCCGGCGAACATCAGGACGAAGCCGATCACGCCGAGCCAGGTCTGCGAGAGCGCGGCTCCCAGCACCAGCAGGAGAAGCCCCCCCACCACCCCGACCCCGGCCAGGACGTAGCGCAGCGCAGAGCGACGTCGAGGGGCCTGGAGCGTGTTCGCCAACCGCGGGTCGTCCGAGGTGAGCGCGCGCTCCATCTGCTCCAAGACCCGCTGCTCGTACTCAGACAGAGGCATGAGCACCCCGTTTCTCCACGGTGGTCGTGTGTCCCCCTCAGGATAGATCGACATCCGCGGGGGTGGTAGTCGAGCGGACCCTCGCCGGGCCCATCGCGATGGAACTCACTCCGAAACGCCCCCGGACCGCGTCGACCGCCTCCTCGACGCGCCGCCGGGCCGCGCCCGCCTCGTCCACCGCCTCGTCCAGGGTGGGCTGCACGACCGCGTCCGCCCGCGGCTCGAGGCCCTCCGCCCGGACGCCGACGAGCCGCACCGCGAGGCCCCGCAGGTCGACCCCCGCGACGAGCTCGCGCGCGACGAGGTAGATCTCGCGCGCGACGTCCGTCGGGGCGCCCAGGGTCCGCGACCGCGTGACGGTGCGGAAGTCGCTCGTGCGGACCTTGACGCTCACGGTGCGCGCGACGAGATGCTGGCGGCGCAGGCGCCCGGCGCAGCGGTCGGCGAGCTCGAGCACGCGCGCCTGGACGTCCGCGAGGTCGCGGCGGTCGTGGGCGAAGGTCGTCTCGGCTCCGATGCTGCGCTCGGCCCGTCCGGGCTCGACGGGTCGGGGGTCGCGGCCCCACGCGAGGTCGTGCAGGTGCGCGCCGGAGACCTTCCCGACCGCGGCCTGCAGCACCGCGACGTCGGTGTCCGCGAGCTCGGCGACCGTGCGGATCCCCCAGCGCGCCAGGACGCCCTCCGTCCGCTCCCCCACACCCCACAGGGCGCCGACGGGCAGCGTGCGCAGGAACGGGACGGTGGCGGCGGCCGGCACGAGGAGGACGCCGTCGGGCTTGGCGTGGGTCGAGGCGAGCTTGGCGACGAACTTGGTCGTGGCGATCCCGACCGAGCACGTGATGCCGTGCTCGGCCCGCACCCGCTCGCGGAGCCCGGCGGCGATCCGCGTCGGCGGCCCCAGGCGCCGTCGCGCGCCGCTCACGTCGAGGAACGCCTCGTCGACGCTCACCTGCTCCACGAGGGCCGTGATCTCGCCGATCGCCGCCATGACCGAACGGGACACCTCGTGGTAGCGCGTGTGGTCGGGCGGCACCACGACCGCCTGGGGGCACAGCCGGCGCGCGGTGACCATCGGCATCGCGGAGTGCACGCCGAACGCCCGCGCCTCGTAGGTGGCGGCGAGCACGACGCCGCGCTCGGCGCCCCCGACGATCACCGGGCGGCCCACGAGCTGGGGGCGCCGGGCGAGCTCGACCGACGCGAAGAACGCGTCCATGTCCACGTGGAGGATCGAGCAGCCGTCCTCGTCCGTGCCCCAGTCGCGGCGGACCTGCGCGCGGGGCCCGCGGCTCATGGCCGGCTCACCGCGCGCGCCACGCGGGGCGGGGCGACCTCACGACGCCGCCGTCCGCAGGCCCGGGAGGCGCACGAAGCCGGCGTCGGGGTCGATGAGCATCGCGACCTCGTCGCGGAAGTCCTCGGCGCACGCCATGAGCTCGTCGGCGCGCCGCGGGTCCACGGCGTCGAACCGTCCGGCGTCGACCGCCGCGCGCACGCGCGCTCCGCTCGCGAAGTAGCCGGACCACGAGGCGAGGCCCGGCTCCGCGTCCGCGAGCTGGTCCCACACCGAGCGTGCGCGGCCCCGGCGCGCGGGGCGGCCGCGCAGCGCGACGACCGCCGCCGCCGCGCGCAGCGCGCCGAGGTGGGCGTGCACGAACCGCTCGCCCGCGTCCTGCGCGAGCGCCGCGGCGACGAGCTCCGCGTCCGCGCGGCCCAGCAGCCGGCGGACCTCCGCGGGGACGGCGACCCGGCTCCTCGCGCCTGCATCGTTCGACATCGCGCACCTCCTGCTCCCACTATCGAACACCTGTTCGAACCTGTCAACGCCGGGGGTGCGCGCGCAGCCCGTACCGTGGGCCCATGGCTCGCCGCACCTCCCGCCGCTCCTCAGGGTCCTCCGCACCACCCACACCGACCCGGCGCCGGGGCGGGCAGACGGGCCCGGCACGGCCCGCGCTCCCGGCGGAGCCGGTGCCGACGTCGACCGGCGTCGCCCGCGTCGAGCGCGACCCGGACCGCCCGTCCGCGGTGACGCTGCACGTCAACGGCGTGCCGAGCTCGTACGTCGACCTCGACGACCCCGGTCTGCTCGCGTTCGAGTACATGCAGCAGATGGCCGCGGTGGTGGACGAGCTCGCCCCGGGCCCGCTGCGCGTGCTCCACCTGGGCGCCGCGGGCTGCAGCATGCCGCGGTGGGTCGAGCACACCCGCCCCGGCTCCACGCAGCTCGGCGTCGACCTCGACGCCCGCCTGCTCGAGCTCGCCCGGGCGTGGTTCGACCTCCCCCGCGCCCCGCGCCTGCGCCTGCGCCCCGACGACGCGCGGCACGCCGTCGAGGGGCTGGCCGACGCGTCGTGGGACGTCGTGGTGCGCGACGTGTTCGCCGGCGACCGCACGCCCGACCACCTCGTGACGCTCGGCATGGCCGCCGCGGTGCACCGCGTGCTGCGTCCCGGCGGCGTCTACCTCGTCAACTGCGCCGACCGGCCGCCGCTGACGCTCGTGCGCCGCGAGCTCGCGACGCTCGCCGCGGTGGTGGGCGAGGAGGCGTGGGCCGAGGGGCGGCTCGCGGCGGTCGCGGAGCCCGCGCAGCTCAAGGGGCGGCGCTACGGCAACGTCGTGCTCGTGGCCGTGCGCGCGGGCGACGGCGCACCCGACCTCGCGGGCCCGGGCCTGGGCCGGGCGCTGCGCTCGCTCGCGGTCCCGGCGCGCGTGCTCACCGGCGACGAGCTCCGGTCGTTCGTCGGGTCCGCCGCGGTGCTGCGCGACCCGGAGCCGGTCGCGACGCCGGACACGGGGCCGGGCGCGGGGCCCGACGTGCGGGACGAGGACGGCGACCCGGCGGCACCGCGGCCGGGCGCAGGCGGCGGTGCCGCCCGCCCGTGACCGCCCCCGTACCCACGACCGAGCCCCGACACGACAGGAGCCGCGCCCCGAGGGACGCGGCTCCTGCGCTGCTGCTACGACCGGTCGGCCCGGTCGCTGGACGTCGTGGACGTCAGAGCGGGCGGACCTTCTCCGCCTGCGGGCCCTTGGGGCCCTGGGTGATCTCGAACTCGACCCGCTGCGCCTCGTCGAGCGTGCGGTACCCGTTCGTCTCGATCGCCGAGTAGTGCACGAAGACGTCGGCACCGCCGCCGTCCTGCGCGATGAAGCCGTAGCCCTTCTCGGCGTTGAACCACTTCACAGAACCCTGCGCCATGCTCTTCCTCTGACCTTCTGTCCATCCGGGGACATCAGCGGCGGACCCTTCGTCCACCCCGTGCGCCGCAATGCCATGTCCCACGTCCTCCGCCGGCGCCCCCGGCCGTGTGCGGCCGGCGGACCGACGCCGGACCACCCTGCCGGGCGGACCCACGTACCGGCCCTGCCCCGGGTCGTGCGCAAGTACGTCACTGCAACGGGTGACAGTGTGGCACGGACCACGTCCGGTCCGCCACGAAACTCGCCACCTCGTGATGATTTTTCGGCACATTCTCCCCGGACCGGGGTGGGCTCACTCCCCGGACTGCTGGGCGAGGAAGCGCTCGAACTCCGCGCCGAGCTCGTCCGCCGTCGGGATGGGCGCCGACTCGGCGAGCAGGCTCGTGCGGCCGACGGAGCGCGCGAACGCGTCGTACTGCTCCTCGAGGGCGCGCACGACCGCGGCGACCTCCTCGGAGTCGCGGACCTGCCGCTCCACCTCGATGGTCGCGTCCTGCACCGCCTCCGCGAGCCCGCTCGTCGCGAGGTCCAGACCCGTGACGCGCTGGACCTGCTCCAGCGCGACGACCGCCGCGGGCGGGTACGACGACTGCGCGAGGTAGTGCGGCACGTGCACGGTGAACCCGAGCGCGTCGTGCCCCGCGCGTCCCAGGCGCAGCTCGAGCAGCGCCGCGAGGCTCGCCGGCACCTTCACGGTGCCGAACCACGACGTGTGCTCGCCGAGCAGCTCGGGGCGCGTCGCGTGCGCCGTCACGGACAGCGGCCGCGTGTGCGGGATCCCCATGGGGATCCCGTGGAAGCCCACGGTGAGCGAGACGCCGAGGCGCTCGACGACGTCGCGCACCGCCGCGACGACGCGCTCCCACTGCACGTCCGGCTCGGCGCCGTGCAGGAGCAGGAACCCCGTCCCCTCGGCGTCGCGCACGTGGTCGATCACCAGGTACGGCTCGTCGTAGTCGGACCAGCGGTCGGTGCTGAACGTCATCGTCGCCCGCTTCGAGCGGTAGTCGAGGAGCTGGTCGACGTCGAAGGTCACCACCCGGGTGACCTCGCCGATCTCCAGCAGGTGGTCGACGGCGAGCTCGCCCGCGCTGCCCGCGTCGACGAACCCCGCCACGGCGTGCAGCAGCACGGGCCCGGCGCCTGGCTCGGGCGGGGTGGGCCACAGGCGCGCGACGGCCTGCTCGTCGAGCTCGTAGATCCCGCGAGGGTCCAGCATGCATCCTCCTCGTCACGTCCTTCGCCCGTCGCCGCGCACGGCGTGCGGCGGGCCTGACGTGGACAACGCGTCCGCGGCCCCGGTTCTTCCCGGGCCGGCGCCGGGCGCTCAGCGCCCGGGGAGCCGCACCACGGAGACGAAGAAGTCGTCGATCTGGCGCACGACGTCGATGAACCGGTCGAAGTCGACGGGCTTGGTGACGTACGCGTTGGCGTGCAGCGAGTAGCTGCGCACGACGTCCTCCTCGGCCTCCGACGTGGTGAGCACGACGACCGGGATCTTGCGCAGCGCCTCGTCCGCCTTGAGCTCGGCGAGGACCTCGCGCCCGTCCATCCGCGGCAGGTTGAGGTCGAGGAGGATGAGGTCGGGCGTCGGGGCGTCCGCGTGCTCGCCCTCCTTGCGCAGGAACTCCAGCGCGCTCACGCCGTCGGAGACGACCGACAGGCGGTTGGTGACCTTGTGGTCCTCGAACGCCTCGCGCGTCATGAGCACGTCGCCGGGGTCGTCCTCCACCAGCAGGACGTCGATCGGCTTGCTGCCGTTGCTCATGCGGAGGTCTCCTCGTCGTCGTGGCGCACGCGTGCCGGAGCGTCGGGCTCCGCGGCGTCGTGGTCGGAGCGAGCGTAGCCGACCTGCGCGTGCACGTACGCGTGCGCGAGCGTGAAGCGGATCGTCGTCCCGCCCTCGCGCGGCTCGATCCAGATCCGGCCCCCGTGGTACTCGACGATGCGCTTGCACAGCGCGAGCCCGATGCCGGTCCCCTCGTAGACGTCCTTGGCGTGCAGCCGCTGGAAGATGACGAACACGCGCTCGGCGTACTGCGGGTCGATGCCGATCCCGTTGTCCTCGACGGACAGCTCCCAGTGCGTGTCGCGCGCGAGGACGCCCACGTGCACGACGGGCGCGCGCTCGGGGTCGCGGAACTTCAGCGCGTTCCCGAGCAGGTTCGCGAGGAGCTGGTGCAGGAGCGCGCGCTCGCCCACGACGACGGGCAGCGGGTCGTGCGTCACGGTCGCCCCGGTCTCGACGATCTTCTCCGACAGGTCCTCGAGGACGCCGACGAGCTCGCGCTCGAGGTCGACGTCCACGCGCTCGGTGCCGGTCCGCCCGACGCGCGAGAAGCCGAGCAGGTCCTGGATCAGCCGCTGCATGCGCTTCGCGCCGTCGACGGCGAAGTCGATGTACTGGTCGGCGCGGTCGTCGAGCTGTCCGCCGTAGCGCTTCTTGAGGAGCTGGGTGAAGCTCGCGACCTTGCGCAGCGGCTCCTGGAGGTCGTGCGACGCGACGTACGCGAACTGCTCGAGGTCGCGGTTGGACCGCTCGAGCTCGCGCGTCCGCTCGGCGAGGAGCTCGTGCGAGCGCGCCGCGTCCTCGTGCGAGGCCTTGATCTGCGCGACCTGGTTCACGAGCTCGACGCGCATGTGCTCCACGTCCTGGGCGAGGTCCGCGATCTCGGCGGGGCCCGAGGTCGTGACGGGCTCGTCGAGGCTGCCCGAGCTCACGAGCCGGACGCGGTGCGCGAGCGCGGTCATGGGCTCGGTGACCCATCGCTTGAGGCACACCCAGAGGATGATGCCGACCGCGAGCGCCGAGCCGACGAGCACGAGGACGCTCCCGAACAGCGCACGGCTCCAGCGGTCGAGGGCCGCGAGCCGCTCCTCGCGCTCCGCGCGCAGCAGGTCGACGTACTGGGCCGTGTCGGCGCGCGCCGCCGCGAAGAGCAGGGCGCCGTCCGCTTGGTCCGCGGCGCGGACCCGGCCCGGCCCGTCGTCCTCGGTGGTCGCGATCGCGGGCTCGGCGTAGTCCACGACCCAGGCGCGCACCGACGCGTCGGCGCGCGCGAGCGCCGCGGCGAGCTCGTCGTCGAGGTCGAGGCGGTCCACGAGGGCCGGGTCCGGCACGACGCCGGCCGCGTCGACCTCGACCGCGCGCACGTACGCCTCGAGCGCGGTGTCGTCGCCGGTCGCGACGTACGCGCGCACCGCGACCTCGGCGTCGAGCAGCCCGACGTAGGCCGCGTCGGCCTCGGTCACGGCGTCGAAGAACGGGCCGGTGACGTCGTGCTGGAGCGTGAGCACGCGTGACAGGGCGACGGCCGACGTCGCGAGGACGCCCAGCAGGATCACTCCGGCGACGACGAGCGCCCAGCCGAGGCGTCGCCGCAGGGTCGGCGCGCGTCCGACGCGCGCCCCCTCCGCCGGCCCGCTCACCGCGCCCACTCCTCGGAGTCCGCGAGCGTCGCGGTGCGCTCGCCCGGCGACGCCTCGTCGCCGCCCCAGCCGAGGACGAGGAGCGCCGCGTCGTCCGCGAGGGGGCCGCCGTGCAGGTCGCGCACCGAGCGGAAGACGCGTTCGACGACCCCCTCGACGCCCTGCTCGAGCGCGCGGTCCACCGCGCGGCGCAGCCCCTCGACCCCGACGCGCTGCGGGCGCTCGCGCGATCCGCCCCGGCCTCCCGGCCCCGCGACGGTTGCCTCGACGAGCCCGTCCGTGTAGAGCATGAGCGCCCACCGCTCCCCCAGCTCGACCGTCTGGGAGGTCCACCCGCCCGAGACGGGGATGCCGAGGGCGCGGCCCCGCGCGGTGGGCGTGATCTCCGACGCGACGTCCCGCAGCAGCAGCGGCGCGAGGTGGCCCGCGAGGTAGACCTCCGCGGTGCGCCGGTCCGCGGAGATCACGACCTGGCACAGCGTGACGAAGACCTCGGGTCGCGAGCGCTCGGGCACGAGCACGCGCTCGAGCAGCGGCAGGATCCCCTCGGGCTGGGTGTCGCTGAGCACGATCGTGCGCCACGCGGTGCGCAGCGTGGCCCCGAGCGCCGCCTCGTCGGGGCCGTGCCCGGCGACGTCGCCGATGACGCACAGCACCGTCCCGTCGGGGCGCTCGACGGCGTCGAAGAAGTCGCCGCCGAGCAGGCCGTTCCCGCCGGGGACGTAGCCGACCATGACGTCGAGGCGGTCGTCCTGCACGAGCGGGGTCGGCAGGAGCGCGCGCTCGAGCCGCGCCGTCTCGGCCGCGCGCACCTCGCTGCGGTACAGCGCGCGCTGCTGCTCGACGGACATGCGGCGCTGGACGGCGTAGCGCACCGACCGGCCGAGCAGGTCGCCGTCGACCTCGCCCTTGACGAGGTAGTCGTCGGCACCCGCGGCGACGGCCTGGACGCCGAGGTCGATGCCCGAGTGCCCGGTGAGGACGACGAGCGCCGGGGGGTGCGCGCCCGCGCGCAGGCGCTCGACGGCCGACAGCCCGACCGAGTCGGGCAGCCCGAGGTCGAGCAGGACGCAGTGGACCTGGCGCGAGACGAGCGTCTCGAGCGCGGCGTCGAGCGTGGTCGCGCGGTGCAGGTCGACCGTGAGGTCGCCGTCCGAGAGGAGCTCCTCGACGAGGAGCGCGTCCCCGTCGTCGTCCTCGACGAGGAGGATGCGCAGCTCGTCCGTGGGGTCGAGCACGGCACGCTCGGAGTACGGCTGGCCGGCCGCCCGGGCTTCGTCGCCCCGCCCCGAGGGTCGCGCGGGGACCTGGCCTCCGGTCCCGGTCACGACGCCCGCTCCCCTCTGGTCGTCATGGGCCACGATCCTAGCGGCAGGCGCGCGTCGGTCCCGGTCAGGGCGGCGAGACGCGCCGGTGGCCGCGTCCCGCGCCGGGGCCCGCGTACGCCATAATGGACGGCCGTGCCGGCGGCGCGACGCGGGGTCGAGGAAGGGACAGCGTGGGACGCAAGGACGAGCTCCGGCTCGAGCAGGAGGTCGTGGACACCCTCTACGCACGCCTCGACGAGCTCCGGGCGGCCGCCCGGACGCGGCTCGACGAGGTCCGTCGCTCCGGGCCGTCGGGCTCGCCGCAGAACCGCAGCGAGCGGGACGCGTTCGCGACGCTGTACGAGGACCGCGTGGCCCAGCTCGACGCCGTCGAGGACCGCCTCGCGTTCGGCCGACTCGACCTGGACGACGGCGCGCGCCGCTACGTCGGCCGCATCGGCCTGACGGACGCCGAGCACTCGAGCCTCCTCACCGACTGGCGCGCGCCCGCCGCCCAGGCGTTCTACCGCGCGACGGCGGCCCACCCGGACGGGGTCGTGCGACGCCGGCACCTCGTCACGCGCGGGCGCGAGGTCACGGGGCTCGAGGACGAGCTGCTCGACCTCGACGCGCCGGAGGCCGTGACGGGAACGACGCTGTCGGGCGAGGGCGCGCTCCTCGCCGCGATGGCCGCCGGGCGCACGGGTCGCATGGGCGACATCGTCGCGACGATCCAGGCCGAGCAGGACGCGATCATCCGGTCGAGCCTCACCGGGGCGCTCGTCGTCCAGGGCGGCCCCGGCACGGGCAAGACGGCGGTCGCGCTGCACCGCGCCGCCTACCTCCTCTACGCGCACCGACGGGTCCTCGAGCGCTCGGGCGTCCTGCTCGTCGGCCCGAGCCACTCGTTCCTGCGCTACATCGACCAGGTCCTGCCGTCGCTCGGCGAGACCGGGGTCGTCAGCACGACGATCGCCGACCTCCTCCCGGGCGTCGTCGCCGACGGCGAGGAGGACCCGCGCGCGGCGCAGGTCAAGGGCCGGGCGGTCATGGCGCGCGTGGTCCGGCGTGCCGTGCGGGCGCGCGAGCGCGTCCCGGCCGCCGACGTGCCCGTGCGACTCGACGGTCACGACCTGCTGATCCGGCGCCGCGACGTCCGCGACGCGATCGCGAAGGCCCGGCGCACCCACAAGCCGCACAACCTCGCGCGCGTGACCTTCGTGCGCGAGATGCTGTCGCGGCTCGCCGAGCAGTACGGCCGCCAGCTCGGCGAGCCCCTCGTGGGCGAGGACCGCGCGCTCGTGCTCGAGGACCTGCGCTCGCACCGGGACGTGCGCGTCGCGCTCAACCTCGCGTGGCTGCCGCTCACCCCGGAGCGCCTCGTCGAGGACCTGTGGACCAAGCCGCACCGCCTCGCCGAGGCCGCGCCGGAGCTGTCCCCGCAGGACCGGCGCCTGCTCGAGCGCCCCAAGGGCTCGCCGTGGACGCCGGCCGACGTGCCGCTGCTCGACGAGGCCGCCGAGCTGCTCGGCGAGGACGACCAGGCCGAGCGCGCCGAGGCCGCCGCGCGCGCCGCGCAGCGCGCGCAGGACCTGGAGTACGCGCGCCAGGTGCTGGAGTCGTCGGGCGCGGGCGGCGGGATCGTCGGCGCCGACGTGCTCGCCGAGCGGTTCGCGGCGAGCGGCCCCCGGCTCACCACCGCCGAGCGCGCGGCGCAGGACCGCACCTGGACCTACGGCCACGTCGTCGTGGACGAGGCGCAGGAGCTCTCGGCGATGGCGTGGCGCATGCTCGTGCGCCGGTGCCCCACGCGCTCGTTCACCGTCGTCGGCGACGTCGCCCAGACGTCGTCGCTCGCCGGCGCACGGTCGTGGCAGGGCATGCTCGACCCCGTCTTCCACGACGCGTGGCGCCTCGCCGAGCTCACCGTGAACTACCGGACGCCGGCGTCCGTCGCGGACGCCGCGCGCCGCGCCGCGCTCGCCGCCGGGCTCCCCGTCTCGCCCCTGACGTCGGCGCGCGACGTGCCCGACGCCCTGCGCGTCGTCGAGGTGGCGCCCGGCGACCTCCACGCGGGGGTCCGGGCCGAGGTCGACGCCGCGCGCGCCGAGTTCGTCGCCGCGGAGTCGGGTCGCGTCGCCGTCGTGGCGGCCGCCGCCGCGACCGCGGACCTGCGCACGGCGCTCGACCTCGCGGACGCGGGCCCCGACGCGCCCGTCGTGGTGCTCGACCCGGTGCAGGTCAAGGGCCTCGAGTTCGACGCCGTCGTGCTCGTCGAGCCCGCGCAGGTCGCGACGGGCCGCTCCGGCGCGTCCGACCTGTACGTGGCCATGACGCGCCCGACGCAGCGCCTCGTCGTCGTGCACGCCGCCCCGCTCCCCGCGGGCGTCGCGCCGGCGCGCGCGGAGAGCGGCGCGCCCGCGAGCGCCTGACGCCACGGTCCGCGGGGCCGTTCACCTCGTCCCGAGGGTCAAGACCCGTTTGGTCCAGGCCGTGGAACGGGCGCACCATGGGTGCGTGCTACGCGCCCTTCTCCTGGAAAACCTGCACCCCCTCGCCGCCTCGAACCTCGAGGCCGCGGGCATCGACGTCACCGTCCGCACCGGGGCCCTCGACGAGTCCGAGCTGATCGAGGCGCTCGACGGCGTCCACCTGCTCGGCATCCGGTCCAAGACGAACGTCACCGCGAAGGTGCTCGAGAACGCCCCCGACCTGGTGGCGCTCGGAGCCTTCTGCATCGGCACCAACCAGATCGACCTGCGGTCCGCCGCGGCCCAGGGCGTCGCGGTGTTCAACGCGCCGTTCCAGAACACGCGCTCCGTGGTCGAGCTCGCGCTCGCCGAGATCATCGCGCTCACGCGCCGCCTCACCGAGCGCGACCGCGCGCTGCACGAGGGCCGCTGGGACAAGTCCGCGGAGGGTGCGCACGAGGTCCGCGGCCGCACGCTGGGCATCGTCGGGTACGGCAACATCGGCACGCAGCTCTCGGTCGTCGCGGAGAACCTCGGCATGTCCGTCGTCTTCTACGACACGGCCGAGAAGCTCGCGCTCGGCAACGCGCGCCGCATGGACACGCTCGACGAGCTCCTGGAGCAGGCGGACGTCGTCACGCTGCACGTCGACGGGCGCCAGGGCAACGCGGGCCTGTTCGGCGCGAAGCAGTTCGCGCGCATGCGGCCCGGCGCGATCTTCCTCAACCTCTCGCGCGGGTTCGTCGTCGACTACGGCGCGCTGCGCGAGGCGATCGTCGAGGGCCGCGTCGCGGGCGCCGCCGTCGACGTGTTCCCGCACGAGCCCAAGCGCAAGGGCGACGCGTTCGACTCCGAGCTGCGCGGGCTGCCGAACGTCATCCTCACCCCGCACATCGGCGGCTCGACCGAGGAGGCGCAGGAGGCGATCGGGCAGTTCGTGTCCGCCAAGCTGCGCGACTACCTGACGACCGGCTCGACGACGCTCAGCGTGAACCTGCCGAACCTCGCGCTCGAGCAGACGACGGGCATCACGCGCATCACGCACCTGCACCGCAACACCCCCGGTGTGCTCGCCGCGGTCAACGCGACGCTCGCCGAGCACGGCACGAACATCGAGGGCCAGCTGCTCGCGACGCGTGGCGAGATCGGCTACGTCGTCACCGACGTCGGCTCGCGCGTCGAGCCCGCCGTCATCGAGGCGCTCGCCGCGATGGAGCAGACCATCGCCCTGCGCATCCTCGACTGATCGCCGCGAGCGCCTTCGCCGCGTGCCACCCGGTGCGCGCGGCGAAGGTCCTCGCGCGGCGTGACCTTCGCCGCTGCGCGGCCCCGCGGCGCGGTGCCACGATGGAGCATGACCGGATACACGCACGACGGGCCGCAGATCCTTGATGCCGACGCGTCGTGGGACCTCGTGGAGGGGACCCACGTCGCACGCCTCGCGGTGAGCGTGGGGGGCGAGCCGGACATCTACCCCGTGACCGTGCGCGCGCACGCGCGCACCCTCGCGTTCCGGACCGTGCCGGGCACCAAGCTCGCCACGATCGCGACCAACCAGCGCGTCGCGCTCGAGTGGGACGCCGTGGACGACGACGGCGCCTGGAGCGTCGTGGCGCGCGGCACGGCGCACCGCCTGCGCACCGAGCACGAGCTGGACGCGCTGGGCGTCGACACCGAGCCCCTGGCGCCGCTCGTGGACGTCCCGACCGAGGACTGGGTCGTCGTCGAGGCCACCGAGCTCACCGGGCGACGCTTCACCCTCGCGGAGTCGTAGCGGACGCGCGTCGTCCGGCCGCCCCCGCGGGGACGACCGGACGACGGGAGCCGGTCTCAGCCGGACTTGCGGCGGAACGTGCGCTGGACGGGACCCACGGTCTCCGAGCCGTGGACGGACCCCGTGTTGGTGTCGCCGTCGGCCGTGCGGTGGCGCGCGGCGTTCTTCCGGTCGAGCGCCTCGCGGAACTTCGCCTTGGCCTCGTCGGTCGGTGCGGTGTCTGCCGCGGATCGCTGCTGGTCGGACGCCATGGCGGTCTCCTCGTCGATGGGGAAAGCTCGGTCGTGCCCCCTGCGGTCGCCCCACGAGCGGCACCCCGCCAGCCTCCCCCACCCGGGCACGCCGCGCCACCTCTTTGCCGTGGCCGCCCCTCCCGGACGAGCCGTTCGCGGTGGGCCGACCTCGGGGGCTCGGGTAGCGTCGACCTGTGCCGCTCGACCCTCCTGACGCCCCCGCCCCCTCGCCCGCCGATCCCTCCGCGCGACGCCGCGCGCTGCCGCACCGCCGTCTCGGCCGCAGCGGGCTGCGACTGCCGACGATCTCGCTCGGGCTCTGGCAGAACTTCGGCGAGGCGGACCCGCAGGCCACCCAGCGCGAGATCGTGCTGCACGCGGTCGAGCGGGGCGTGACGCACCTCGACCTCGCGAATAACTACGGCCCGCCCGGCGGCGCCGCCGAGGAGTCGATGGGCCGCCTCGTCGCGCGCGAGCTGCGCCCGGTCCGCGACGAGCTCGTCATCACCACCAAGGCCGGCTACCGCATGGGTCCGGGCCCCTACGGCGAGGGCGGCTCGCGCAAGTACCTGCTCTCGTCGCTCGACGCGTCGCTGCGCCGGCTCGGCCTCGACCACGTCGACATCTTCTACTCCCACCGCTTCGACCCGACGACGCCGCTCACCGAGACCGTCGGCGCGCTCGCCACGGCGGTGCGCTCGGGACGCGCGCGGTACGCGGGCATCTCCTCGTACTCCGCTCGGCGTACGCGGGAGGCGCTCGAGGTCGCCGCCCGGCTCGGCGTCGACCTCGTCGTCACCCAGGTGTCGTACTCGATGCTCAACCGGTGGGTCGAGGAGCCCGACCCGCACGACCCCGCGGGGGCGTCCGTCCTCGACGTCGCGGGCTCCGAGGGGCTCGGGGTCGTCGCGTTCTCCCCGCTCGCCCAGGGCATGCTCACCGACCGGTACCTCGACGGCGTGCCCGCGGGGTCGCGCGCTGCGCGGGGCGGACCCTTGCGGCAGTCGTTCCTCTCGGAGGAGAACCTGGGGCACGTGCGGCGCCTTCACGCGCTCGCGCGCGAGCACGGCCGGAGCCTCGCCACGACGGCGATCCTCTGGGCGATGCGCGACGAGCGGGTCACCTCGGTGCTGCTCGGCGCGAGCTCGACGCAGCAGCTCGACGACAACCTCGCGGCGCTCGACGCGCCCGCGCTCTCACCGGAGGAGGTCGCCGCCGTGGAGGCGCTCCCCGCCGACGCGGGCATCAACATCTGGGCGTCGAGGTCGAGCGACCTGTGAGCCGGCCCGCGGTCCCGGCGCGGCGTCAGCCGAGCGGTGCGGCGTCGCGGTCCGCCGCCACCTCCGGGTCGGCGGACGTGCCGCGGCTCGCCGCCGACTCGCGCTCCTCCCGCTCGACGCGCAGCGACGTGATCGCGCTCTCGAAGTCCTCGAGCGAGTCGAACGCCTGGTAGACGCTCGCGAAGCGCAGGTAGGCGACCTCGTCGAGCTCACGCAGCGGACCGAGGATCGCGAGGCCGATCTCGTACGCGTCGAGCTCGGCGCTGCCGCTCGCCCGGATCGTCTCCTCGACGCGCTGCGCCAGCACCGCGAGGTCGTCCTCGTTGACCGGTCGGCCCTGGCACGCCTTGCGCACGCCGTTGACGATCTTCTCGCGCGAGAACGGCTCGGTCACGCCCGAGCGCTTGACGACGGACAGGCTCGCGGTCTCGATGGTGGTGAAGCGCCGGTTGCACTCGGGGCACTGACGGCGCCGTCGGATCGAGGACCCGTCGTCGGACGTGCGCGAGTCGACGACGCGGGAGTCCGCGTGACGGCAGAACGGGCAGTGCATGGCGGGCTCCTCCGCGGGTCGCGCCGACAGGTCGGCGCGACGAACGTATGCCGTCGCGGCCGGGCCGTGCAACACGCTCGCGTGCGACGTGCGTCTCGCCCGCGCTACCCCTCCTCGACGGGGAGGAGGAGCTTCTGGCCCGCCTGGACGCCGGACGACGACAGCCCGTTGAGCTCCACGAGACCGCTGACGACGTCGCGAAGGTCCTCTCCCGGGGCCGCGACGCCCTGCGCCAGCTCCCAGAGCGTCTCGCCCGAGCTCACGACGTGCACCCGGACCTCGACGGGCTCGCCGGGCCCGCTCGCGACGGCGACGCCCACGCGCGCGGCGAGCACGAGGACCAGGGCTGCGAGCAGCACGAGGACGACACGGCCGCGCCGCGTGAGCCGCAGCGGCGCCTCGTCGTGCCGCGCGCGCTCCGTGCGGCCGCTCGCGAGGGCGACCGGCCCCGCCATGATTCCCACCGCCTGCATGTCTCCTCCGTCCCGACCGCGAGCCCGATCGCCTTCCCCGGTCGATCGGACCCGCCGCCCGTCGCGTGCGGCGCCCGACCCATGGTCGAACACCTGTACGTAGAACATCTGTACGAAGGTCTATCACGAACGACCGACAGAGTCGAGACATGCTCGAACAGGTGTTTGATTCGTGTCGCAACCTCCCCTAGCCTGGGGTCAGGTCGGTTCGCCGGACATGTCCGCTCGGACCTGGGGAGACGACCGAGGGCCCGGGGCGCACGCCCCGGGGTGGGGTGGCCGCGGGCACGCGTTGCGCCGGCGGCCCGCGACGGACGAGGGCGGAGCGACCATGGCGGGACGAGGCACGGACAGCGCACGAGGGCTCGCCGAGGTGCGCGAGCTCCCGGACGGCTCGGCGGGCGGCGACGGGCTCACGCCGCGCCAGCGGCTCGTGCTCGAGACCATCCGCGCGTGCGTCGAGCAGCGCGGCTACCCGCCGAGCATGCGCGAGATCGGCGAGGCCGTCGGCCTCACGAGCCCGTCCTCCGTGAAGCACCAGCTCACGACGCTCGAGCGCAAGGGCTTCCTGCGCCGCGACCCCAACCGGCCGCGCGCGATCGAGGTCGTCCAGCCGGACGACTCCCGGCGGGCGACGCCCCTCTCGGTCGCCGGCACCGCGCCCGAGCCCGCGTACGACGAGTCCCGCCCCGCGCCGTCGTACGTCCCGGTCGTGGGCCGCATCGCGGCCGGTGGCCCGATCCTCGCCGAGCAGGTCGTCGAGGACGTGTTCCCCCTCCCCCGCCAGCTCGTCGGCGACGGCGAGCTCTTCCTCCTGCGGGTCCAGGGCGACTCGATGGTCGACGCGGCGATCTGCGACGGCGACTGGGTCGTCGTGCGGCGCCAGCCGGTCGCCGAGAACGGCGAGATCGTCGCGGCGATGATCGACGGCGAGGCCACGGTCAAGAGCCTGCGCCGCGCCGACGGCCACGTGTGGCTCATGCCGCACAACGCCGCGTACGACCCGATCCCGGGCGACGACGCCCAGGTGCTCGGGCGCGTCGTCTCGGTCCTGCGCAGCCTGTGAACCGGCACGGCCTCTGAGGGCGCGAGAGCCGGGTGGTCGGCGGACCACCCGGCTCTCGTGTCCTCGGGCCCCGTGCCGCCCTCGCTCGGGCCGGGCCGCCGTCGCGCCCGCGCGGGGTCAGAGCCCGAAGCGTCGTGCGACGGCGCGCAGCGACTCCGCGGACGCGCGCAGGCCCGCGAGCTCGTCGTCCGCGAGCGGCACCCCCACGCGCTCGACGGCCCCGCGCCGATCCACGAGGGTCGGCAGGGAGAGGCACACGTCCTCGAGGCCGTAGGCGCCGTCGAGGAGCGTCGAGACGGGCAGGACGCGGTGCTCGTCGTCGAGCACGGCCTCGATGATGCGCGTCCCCGCGAGCCCGACCGCGTAGTTGGTCGCACCCTTGCCCTCGATGATCCGGTACGCCGACTGCACGACCTCGCGCGCGATGTCGTCGCGGACGTCGGCCGTGAGCGGTCCACGGCCTGCGATGCCCTGCCACTCGAGCAGCGGCACGCCGCCGATGGTCGCGGAGCTCCACAGGGGGATCTCGGTGTCGCCGTGCTCCCCCGCGATGTACGCGTGGACGTTCTGCACCGCCACGCCGCAGTGCTGGGCGACGAGGAAGCGCAGTCGCGAGGAGTCGAGGACGGTCCCGCTGCCGAAGAGCTGCGACGGCGGCAGGCCGGAGAACTTGAGCGCCGCGTACGTGACGATGTCCACGGGGTTGGTGACCATGACGTAGACCGCGTCGGGCGCGACCTCGACGAGCCCGGGCAGGATCGTGCGCATGAGGCCGATCGTGCCCTCGGCGAGGTCGAGCCGCGTCTGCCCGGGCTTCTGCTTGGCGCCCGCGGTCACGACCACGACGTCGGCACCCGCGCACACCGCGACGTCGTCGGAACCCTCCACGCGCGCCATCGGCATGAACTGGATCCCGTGCTGAAGGTCGAGCACCTCGGCCTCGACCTTCGCACGGTTGACGTCGAGCAGCGCGACCGTGCGCGCCGCCCCGCGCATGAGGGCCGCGTACGCGAGCGTCGACCCGACCGCGCCCGCGCCGACGATGGCGAGCTTCGTGGTGCGGGCCCCGCCTCCCGGACCGCCCGTGGTCGCGCCGCCGGTGCCCTGCGGGGACGTGCTCGTCGTCATCTCGCCTCCGTGAAGTCGCTGGAAGGCCTCAGCCTAGGGCGGCGAGGCGACGGAGCGCACCAGCGGCGACGTCGCGGTCGGTCGTCTGCCAGAACGGGGGCATCGACCGGGTGAGGAACGTGCCGTACCGGGCGGTGACGAGGCGCGGGTCGAGGACCGCGACCACGCCGCGGTCCTCCGTGGAGCGCACGAGGCGACCGGCGCCCTGCGCGAGCAGGAGCGCGGCGTGCGTCGCGGACACCTGCATGAACCCGTTGCCGCCGGCCGCCTCGACCGCGCGCGCCCGCGCCGACTTCACGGGGTCGTCCGGGCGCGGGAACGGGATGCGGTCGATGAGGACGAGCGAGCACGAGGGGCCGGGCACGTCGACCCCCTGCCAGAGCGAGAGCGTGCCGAACAGGCACGTGGCGGGGTCGGCGGCGAACTCCCGCACGAGCGTCGGGAGCTGGTCGTCGCCCTGGCACAGGACCGGCACGTCGAGCCGCTC
Organism: Cellulosimicrobium composti; assembly: GCF_010287905.1. Lineage (NCBI taxonomy): Bacteria > Bacillati > Actinomycetota > Actinomycetes > Micrococcales > Promicromonosporaceae > Cellulosimicrobium > Cellulosimicrobium composti. The sequence goes on along the minus strand of NZ_JAAFAN010000040.1, from coordinate 16,500 downwards.
GCGCATCGCCTCGGCCGCCGCGACGGCGGCGCGGCGCGACGAGAACAGCCCGAGGGTGCGCCCGCCGGCGGCCTCGACGAGCGTCGCGATCTCGTCGAGCTGGTGCTCCGTCGCGGCCTCGCGCCCGGGGGTCGGCAGCCGCTTGGCGACGTAGAGGATCCCCTGGCGCGCGTAGTCGAACGGGCTGCCGACGTCGATCCCGCGCCAGCGCGGCGCCTCGTCGTCACCGGTTCCTGTCGCGCCGAGGCCGAACGTGCGCGCGACCGCGTCGAAGCTCCCGCCGAGCGCGAGCGTCGCGGACGTGAAGACGCCCGTGCGCTCGGCGAGGAGGTGCGTGCGGATGAGGCCCGCGACGCCGAGCGGTGCGGCGTGCAGGCGGCTCGCGCCCTCGCCGAACCGGTCGGCCGTCCAGCCGCCCTCGCCGGGCCGCGAGCACCAGAGCACGTCGTGGCCCGTCGGGTCCGCGGCCATGCGCTCGGCGACCTCGAAGAGCTGGAGCATGGTCGACTGCGCCATCTTCAGCCCGCTGTCGGGCTGCGCGGGCTTCGTCACGCCCGTCTCGGGCTTGAGGGACGACAGGACCTCGCGCGCCGCGTCGCGCACCGCCGCGACCGCCGCGCGCGCCCCGTCCGGGAGCCCCTCGGGGAACCGCTCCGCCGGCAGCGCGCCGACGACCGTCCCGAACGCCGCGGAGGCCGCGTCGAGCGCGTCCGTCGTCACCCCGCCGTGGCGGCGCGCGAGACGTGCCGCGCTCTCGATCGCCGGGACGGACAGGTCGACGGTCGCGGCCGCGGTCACGCGGTCGGCGAGCTCGTGCGCCTCGTCGACGACGAGCACGTCGTGCTCGGGCAGCACCCCGGGCGACCCCATCGCGGCGATGCCGAGCATCGCGTGGTTCGTCACGACGACGTCCGCCTCGCGCGCGGCGGCGCGCGCCTTCTCGGGGAAGCACTCCGCGAGGAGCGGGCAGCGCTGGCCGAGGCACTCGAGCGCCGTGACCGAGACCTGCCGCCACGCCTTGTCGCTGACGCCGGGCACGAGGTCGTCGCGGTCGCCCGTCGACGTCTCGTCCGCCCACTCGCGCAGACGCACGACCTGCTCGCCGAGGGCCGCGGCGCTCGTCCCGCCGCGCGCCGCCGGGTGGTCGGCCGCGCCCGCGGACTCGCCCGGCAGGTCGAAGAGGGTCGGCTCGTCCGTCGGGTAGCCGCCCGCGATCTTGTGCACGCACAGGTAGTTGTGCCAGCCCTTGAGGAGCGCGATGGACGCCGGCCGCGGGAGACGGTCCGCGACGGCGTCGGCGACGAGCGGCAGGTCCCGGGTGATCACCTGGCGTTGGAGGGCGAGCGTCGCCGTCGAGACCACGACGCGCTCGTCGGTCGCGACGGCGTGCCGCACGGCGGGGACGAGGTAGCCGAGCGACTTCCCGGTGCCGGTGCCCGCCTGGACGACGAGGTGCTCGCCGCCCTCGATCGCCTCGACGACGGCGCGGGCCATCGCGTGCTGGCCCTCGCGCCGCGCCCCGCCGAGACGCGAGACGGCGACGTCGAGGAGCGCGTCGACGTCGGGCACCGTGCCCGGCGCGGCGCCCGGTGCGTCGTCGTCGAGGGTGTCGGGCGCGGGAGCCGGGCGGGTGGAGGGGGGCACCCGTCGAGTCTACGGTCGGGCGCCCACCCGCCGGCGGACCTGTGGACGGCCCGGCCCCGGTGCGGCACGACCCCGCGCGGGGCGTGCCGCGCGGGGTCGTGGGACGGCGGGCGTCAGCCCTGCGCCGCGGCGCCGACGAGCTCGGTCGCGAGCGCCTGGGCGACGCGGCCGCGCAGGAGCGTGCCCTCGGGCGTGTGCTCCTCGTGGTCGATCTCGCCCTCGGTGTGGACGCGGTGCACGAGGTCGCCGCGGCTGTAGGGCACCACGAGGTCGATCTCGACGTCCGGGCGGGGGAGCTCGTGCGCGATGAGCTCGCGCAGGTGCTCGATGCCCTCGCCCGTGTGCGCCGAGACGACGACGGTGCGCCGCTCGCGCAGCCGGATCCGCGCGATCGTCTCCGGGTCCGCGACGTCCGCCTTGTTGAGGACGATCACCTCGGGCACGTCCTCGACGCCGGGGATCCCGGCGAGGACGTGGCGCACGGCCGCGATCTGCCCCTCGGGGTCGGGGTGCGACGCGTCGACCACGTGGAGCAGCAGGTCGGCGTCGCCGACCTCCTCGAGCGTCGAGCGGAACGCCTCGACGAGCTGGTGCGGCAGCGCGCGGACGAACCCGACCGTGTCGGCGAGCGTGTAGACGCGCCCGTCCTCGGTGCGCGTGCGGCGCACCGTCGGGTCGAGGGTCGCGAACAGCGCGTTCTCGACGAGCACTCCCGCGCCGGTGACGGCGTTGAGCAGGCTGGACTTGCCCGCGTTCGTGTAGCCGGCGATCGCGACGGACGGGACGGCGTGCCGCTTGCGCGACGCGCGCTTGGTCTCGCGCCCGGGTGCCATCGCCTGGATCTCGCGGCGCAGCTTCGCCATGCGGTTGCGGATGCGCCGACGGTCCAGCTCGATCTTCGTCTCACCGGGACCGCGCGAGCCCATGCCCGCGCCGGCGCCGCCGACCTGGCCACCGGCCTGCCGGGACATCGACTCGCCCCACCCGCGCAGGCGCGGGAGGAGGTACTCGAGCTGGGCGAGCTCGACCTGGGCCTTGCCTTCCCGGGACTTCGCGTGCTGGGCGAAGATGTCGAGGATGAGCGCGGTCCGGTCGATGACCTTGACCTTGACGATGTCCTCGAGCGCACGGCGCTGGGACGGTGCGAGCTCGCCGTCGACCACGACGGTGTCCGCGCCGCTGGCGGCGACGACGTCGGCGAGCTCGGCGGCCTTGCCCGAGCCGAGGTAGGTGCCCGGGTCCGGCTTCGCGCGGCGCTGGATGACGCCGTCGAGCACCTGGGACCCGGCCGTCTCGGCGAGCGCCGCGAGCTCGCGCAGCGAGATCTCGGCCTCCTCGGCCGTCGAGGGCGCGCCGTCCTCGCGCGGGTCGGAGCCGGGGCTCCAGATCCCGACGAGCACGACCTTCTCGAGGCGCAGCTGCCGGTACTCGACCTCGGTGACGTCCTCGAGCTCGGTCGACAGCCCGGCGACGCGGCGCAGCGCGCTGCGCTCCGCGAGGTCGAGCTGCTCGCCGTCGTGCTCCGCGTGGACCGTGCCGCCCTCGGCACGCGCCGTGCCGGCCCGCGCGAGCACCCGTGCCACGACGTCGCTCGCGATGTCCCGCGTCGCGCCGGTCGGCTCGTCCTGAGCCGAGGTGGGGTTCGTGGGGGTGTCCGCAGGGGTTGGGCTCATGTGCCGCCTTCCGTCGGGTCCGGGCGCGCGTGCGCCCTCCAGGACAACAAGCGTGGCACGCGAGATCGTCCCGGTGCCAGCCGATAAGGCGTGCGGGCCCGCGCCGGGACCCGGTCGCCGGGCGCGCCCGCGTAGGATCGGCCGACGTGACCGAGGACCAGGACCGGGCCGTCGAGCCCCCGCACGACGACGCGCAGGACCACTACTTCACCGCGCGGCCGGCGTCCGCGGCCGAGCGCCGCACGATCTCGGTGCGGCTCGCGGGGCGCGACGTCGAGGTCGAGGTCGCGTCCGGCGTCTTCTCCCCCGGGCGGCTCGACCTCGGCACGCAGGTCCTGCTGCGCACCGCGCCAGCGCTCGACGACGTGCTCGCCACCCGGGCGGGCGGCGGGCCCGCGCACGTGCTCGACCTGGGGTGCGGGTGGGGCCCGATCGCCCTGACGATGGCGCTCGAGGCGCCGGGGGCGACGGTGTGGGCCGTGGACGTCAACGAGCGCGCGCTCGACCTCGTGCGGCGCAACGCGCAGCGCCTCGGCCTGGCCAACGTGCGGGCGGTCGTCCCCGACGAGGTGCCGGACGACGTCCGGTTCGCGGCGCTGTGGTCGAACCCGCCGATCCGGGTCGGCAAGGACGTGCTGCACGCGATGCTGCTGCACTGGCTCCCGCGCCTCGCGCCGGGCGCGAGCGCGCACCTCGTCGTGCAGCGCAACCTCGGCTCCGACTCGCTCCAGCGCTGGCTCGCCGAGGCGCTGCCCCCGCTGCTGCCGGGCGCGACGGTCGGACGCGCCGCGAGCGCGAAGGGCTTCCGCGTGCTCGAGGTCGTCGCGCCGTCCTGACGCGCTCGGCGCCTCAGGCGTGCGCCCGGTCGCCGTCCGCGGCGCCGGTCGCGACCACCTCGCCGCTCTCGTCCTCCTCGCCCTGCGGGGCGGGGTCGACGGCGCCCTCGGGCTCCGCCGTCCCGGGAGCTCCCGGGACGAGCGCCGCGAGGTCCACCTCGCCGGAGTACACGAGCTCGGCAGGACCCGCGAGCTCGACGCGGTCGCCCTCGAGCGCGCGGACGCGCACGGTGCCGCCGGGGACGTCGACGAGCCACGTGTCGGGTGCGTCGGGTCCGCCCCACACGCGGACCGCGAGCGCCGCCGCGCACGCACCGGTCCCGCACGACGGCGTCTCCCCCACCCCGCGCTCGTGGACGCGCATGCGCACGCGGCCGACGACGGTCCCGTCCTCCGCGGTCGTCTCGCCGAGCGGCACGACGAGCTCGACGTTCGTGCCGTGCGGGGGCTGGGGCTCGACGGCGGGCGCCTGCGTGAGGTCGGCGTGCGCGAGCAGGTCCTCGCGCGCCACGGCGAGCACGGTGTGCGGGTTGCCGAGGTCGACGCTCAGCGCGGGGCGCGGGACCTCCCAGCCGCGCACGACGACCGTCGCGTCGTAGCCGTCGTGCAGCGCGGGCCGGCCGCCGGGCAGGAACCACGGGCCCATGTCGACCGCGTACCAGCCGTCGTCCTCCTTGCGCACGCGCTTGACGCCGGCGCGCGTGCCGACCGGGACGTCGTTCCCGCCGGCGAAGCTCACGAGCCCGAGCCGCTCGGCGAAGGCCGCGAAGACGCGCACGCCGTTGCCGCACATCTCGGCGACCGAGCCGTCGGCGTTGCGGTAGTCCATGAACCAGATGGCGTGCGGGTCCTCGGCGAGCACCTCGCGCGACTCGGGGACGAGCGCCGTCGGGACGAGGCGGATGACGCCGTCGCCCCCGACGCCCCCGCGGCGGTCGGCGAGCGCGCGCACGAGCTCGGGCGTGAGGTCGAGCTCGCCCTTCGTGTCGGCGATGAGCACGAAGTCGTTGCGGGTCCCGTGGCCCTTGGTGAAGCGGGTGCGCGTCATGAGCCCAGACTACGGCGCACGGGCGCACCGGTGTCCGCTTCGTCCGGCTCGGCCTCCGCGACCGGTCCGGCCGCGGCCGCGCGCGCGTCGGCCGCGGCGACGGCCGCGAGCGCGTCCTCGACGCGCGTCGGCGACTGCGCGTCGAGCCAGCGCACGCGCGGGTCGCGCCCGAACCACCCCATCTGCTTGCGCGCGAGGCGGCGCGTGTTGGCGGTGACGGCCTCGCGGGCGGCGTCCTCGGTCGTCTCGCCGTGCAGCGCGGCCAGCACCTCGGCGTACCCGACGGCGCGACGCGCGGTGCGTCCCATGCCGAGGGCCTCGACGCGCCGCACCTCGTCGACGAGCCCCTGCGCCCACATCCGCTCGACGCGGCCGGCGACCCGGGCGTCGAGCACGGCGCGGTCGCAGTCGAGACCGATCTGGACGGTCGGGCGCACGTAGACCTGGCGCGGGAGGTTGGCGGTGAAGGGCGCGCCCGTGAGCTCCATGACCTCCAGGGCGCGCACGATCCGCCGCGTGTTCGCCGGGCCGATGCTCGCGGCGGCCTCGGGGTCGCGCCGCGCGAGCTCGTCGTGGAGCGCACGCGTGCCCTCCGCCTCGGCGCGCGCCTCGAGCGCCGCGCGCACGTGGGGGTCGGTGCCCGGGAAGCGCATGTCGTCGAGCAGCGCGCGCACGTAGAGGCCCGACCCGCCCACGACGACGGCCCGCGCCCCGCGCGCGTCGATCTCGTCGAGGACGCGCCGCGCCTGCGTCTGGTAGCGCGCGACGGAGGCGTCCTCGACGGGGTCGAGGACGTCGAGGAGGTGGTGGCGCACGCCGCGGCGCTCGGCGACGGGGACCTTCGCCGTGCCGACGTCCATGCCGCGGTAGAGCTGGTAGGCGTCGGCGTTGACGATCTCCGCCGGGGCGCCGGGGACGGACAGCCGCTCGGCGAGGTCGAGGGCGAGGTCGGACTTGCCGGTCGCGGTCGGTCCGACGACGGCCACGACGACACGGCGCGCGCGCGACGGGTCGTGCTCGGTCTTCACCCGCGCAACGGTACCGTCCGCGCTGGTCGCGACGGATGCCGCCGGTCCGGGAGGTCTGTCCCGTGTGGGTGGGGATGCGTAGGGTGTCCGTCGACCGCCCGCTCCTCGCGGGCCCTGCGTCGCGCACCCCACGGCTCCCGCGGTGGCGGGAGCGCCGGCGCCCCGACGACGACAAGGACTCGAGCCATGGGCTTCTTCACCAAGCCGGACGCCGCACCGACCAGCCAGAACGCGCCGCTGACGCGCGAGCGGGTCGAGGCGTTCCTCACGAGCCGCGACTGGCGGTACTTCGTCGACTCCGACGGGGACCTCGGCGGCAACTGGGACGGCAAGGTGTTCTTCTTCTTCCTCATGGGCGAGAAGCAGGAGATCCTCCAGGTCCGCGGGCGCTGGAACCGCACCCTGCCCGCCGAGGCGGAGGCGCAGGTGGCCCTCGTCGCGAACGAGTTCAACCGCGACAAGATCTGGCCCAAGGTCTACGCGCGCGTCGAGGACGACCGCCTCGCGGTGTACACCGAGGTGGCCACGGACCTCGAGTTCGGCGTCGCGGACGACCAGCTCGGCCAGCTCGTCGAGTGCGGGCTCTTCACGGGCCTGCAGTTCTTCGACGCGCTCGACGAGCGCTTCCCCGACACCGCGGCGCAGGCCGTGGCCGACGGCGCCGCCGGCGCGCGGTGAGCGGGACGGACGAGCGCACGGCGCGCGCCCCGGGCCCGTCCGGGAACCCGGCCCGCGAGGACGCGCCGGGCGCGGCCTTCCAGGTCGACCTGCGCGGCGTCGTCGACCTCCTCGCCCGGCACCTGTACTCGAGCCCGCGCGTGTACCTGCGCGAGCTCCTGCAGAACGGCGTGGACGCGATCACGGCGCGCGGCGCCCTCGGGGACACCGACGGGCCCGCCCGGATCGTGCTGCGGCCCCTCGCGGGCGGGGGCCTCGAGGTGCACGACACGGGCGTCGGCCTGACGCGCGACGAGGCCCACGAGCTCCTCGCGACGATCGGACGCAGCTCCAAGCGGGACGTCGAGCTCGGCACGGGGCGCACCGAGTTCCTCGGCCAGTTCGGCATCGGGCTGCTCTCGGCGTTCATGGTCGCCGACGAGATCGAGCTCGTGTCGCGCTCGGCCCGCCCGTCCGCGGCGGGCGGCCCGGCCGCGCCGGTCCGCTGGCGCGGGCGCTCGGACGGGCGGTACGAGCTCGTGGAGCTCGCCCCGGACGACCCCGACGCGCCCGCGGAGCCCGGCAGCGTGGTGCGGCTGCGCCCGCGCCGGGACACCGAGCACTGGCTGGCGCCCGAGACCGTCGTCGCGCTGGCGCAGGACTTCGGCTCGCTCCTGCCGGTCGAGCTGCTCGTCGAGACGCGCCTCGACGACCCGGCCGCGGACGGTCCCGACGCTCCCGTCGCCCTGCGGCGGCTCAGCGGCGAGGACCTGCCCTGGCGCGCGGCGCACCCGACGCCGGCGGCGCGCGACGCCGCGCTCGCCGCCTACGCCGAGCGCACGCTGGGCTTCACGCCGCTCGCCCGCATCGACCTCGACCTGCCGCTCGCCGGCCTGTCCGGGGTCGCGTACGTCCTGCCCGCGGCCGTCGCGCCGACGACGACCGCGCGCCACCGCGTGTACCTCAAGCGGATGCTCCTCGGCAGCGCCGTCGACGACCTGCTCCCCCCGTGGGCCTTCTTCGTCCGGTGCGTGCTCGACGCGTCCGTGCTGCGCCCCACGGCGTCGCGCGAGGGCCTGTACGAGGACGAGGTGCTCCTCGCGACCCGGGACGCGCTCGGTGCGCAGGTGCGGCGGTGGCTCCTGGAGACGCTCGCGACGGACTCGGCCCTCGCGCGGCGCTTCCTCGAGACCCACCACCTCGCGGTCCGGGCGCTCGCGCTCACCGACGACGAGATGCTCGACGTCGCGGCCCGCGTGCTGCCGTTCGAGACCACCGCCGGCACGGGCACCCTCGCGGACCTCGCGGAGGCGCACCCCCGCGGCCGGCTGCTCTACACCACGACCGTCGAGGAGTTCCGGCGCATCGCGCCCGTGGCCGCCGCGCAGGGCCTGCCGGTCGTCAACGGCGGCTACGTCTACGACGCCGCGCTGCTCGAGCGCGTCGCGGCCCGCTTCCCGGCGTGGCGACTCGCACCCGTCGCGGCCGCCGACGTCTCGCACGTCCTCGCCGGGGTCGAGCCGCTGCGCGAGCTCGAGGTCGCCGACGCCCTCGCGGCGCTGGACGCCGCGCTGGACGAGCAGGGCTGCGACGTCGTCCTGCGCCGGTTCGAGCCGGACGCCCTGCCCGCGATGCTCCTGCACGACCGCGACGGCGACCACGCCCGCGAGGCGGCACGCGCCGCGGAGACCGACGACCTGTGGGGCGAGATCCTCGCCGGGATCAGCGGACCCTCGCGCCCGCGCCGGCTCGTCCTCAACGACGCCAACGACACGGTGCGCGACCTGCTCGCGAGCCCCGACGCCGACGTCCGCGCGGCCGGGGCCCGGTCCCTGTACGTCACGGCCGTGCTGGCCTCCGGCAAGGCCCTCCAGCCCGCCGGGGCCGCCCTCATGAACGACTCGCTGTCGCTCCTGCTCGCCCGTGCCCTCGCGGCCGGGCCGGGCGCGAGCGCCGACCGCTCCCCCGACGAGGAGAACCGATGACGCGGTCCGTGGACCAGGTGAACGCCGCCCTGCACGACGTCCGGCGCATGCCGTACGGCCTCGCGCGCTCGACGGCCGCCGCGGCCGAGCTCGAGCGCGTCGACGCCGAGGGCCCCGACGCCGCGCGCGCGTACGCGCTCTTCGTGCTCGTCGAGGCGTACGTGTGGGGCGGCGAGGTGACGAAGGCGTACCTGCCCTTCACCCGGCTGCTGCGCTGGTGGGACGAGCACCCGGAGCACTTCGACGCACAGGACGCGCACTCGCTCTTCTGGTCGTTCAAGTGGATGGTCGGGCACCTCATGGAGTTCCCCGACGTCCCGGCCGGGCAGATCGAGCGGACCCTCGACGACATGGCGCGGCGGTACGCCCTCGCGGGCAACGGCACGAACGCGGTCGCGCTCGAGCGCTTCGAGTGGGCGCGCGAGCGCGGGAGCGCGGACGTGGAGGACGCCTACCGCGCCTGGGTCGCGACGCCGCGCGACGAGTACTCCCAGTGCGAGGCGTGCGAGCCCGGCGACCGCGCGGCCTATCTCTTCGAGACGGGCCGGTACGACGAGGGCGTCCGGCTCCTCGAGCAGGTGCTGCAGGGGTCGCCGTCGTGCGCGACCGAGCCCGGGGACATGCTGTCGCACCTCCAGCTCGCCTACCTCGAGGTCGGCGACGCGGAGGCCGCCGCGCGCACGCACCGGCGTGGCCTGCGCCACCTCGACACCGGCGTGTCGATGACCGGTCCCACGGGCCGGCACGTCGAGTTCCTCGCGCGCACCGGCAACGCGGCACGGGCGCTGCGCCTCCTCGTCGAGCACCAGGCGTTCCTCACGGAGGCGGACTCCCCCGGGGACCGGCTCGGCTTCCTCACGAGCGCGAGCGTCGCGACGGGCGTGCTGCGCGACACGCACGCGGACGCCCCGCTCGCGCTGCGGGACGTCCCCGCGTCGACCGTGGCCGAGCTCGACGACTGGGCGCGCCGCGAGGCGGCCGACCTCGCGCGCGCGTTCGACGCGCGCAACGGCACGACCGCCGCGTCCGAGCGGCTGCACGCCGCGTGGGCGCGCGGCGCGCGCACGCTCCCGGTGGACCTCGCGGTGCTCCGCACGGACGCCGGCGGCACGGGATCGACCCCCGTCCCCGCGGGGTCCGTCACCACCGGGTCCGTCACCACCGCGGCCGTCGCCGCAGAGGTCGGCACCGCAGGGGTCGGCACCGCGGATGCCGTCGCCGCCGCTCCCGCGCCCCGGCCCTCCGAGGGCGCGCCGGACGACCCGTCCGCCGCGGGCGCGCCCGGTGCCGAGCCCGCCGACGCGGACGGGCTGCTCGCCCTCGCCGAGGACGTCGCGCGCGAGGACCCCGTGCGCGCCGCGCAGCTCCTGCGCCGCGCGTCGACCCTGCTCGAGACCGTCGGGCACCTCGACCGCGCGGGCTTCGCGCTCGCCGAGGCCGCGCAGCTCGCCGCCGTCGACGGCGACGACGAGGGCGCCGCGCCCGCGTTCGCCCACGCGCTCGCGCTGCTGCGCGCCGGCGGCGTCGCGCCGCGCTTCGTCGGCCCCGTCGTCCGTGCCTCCGCGCGCGTCGCGGCCCGGCGCGGCGACGTACCCGCGGCCCTCGCCCAGGTCGACCGGACGCTCGCCGACCTCGCCGCCGCGGACGACACCGCCGCGGAGCCCCGCGCCGCCGACCTCGTGGAGCGCGACGCTTCGGCCGCCGAGCACGAACGCCGCGAGCTGCGCGACTCCCGGGCCCGGCTCCTCGCGACCGCCGGCGAGCTCGACGCAGCGGCGACGCTCGCCGAGCGCGTCGCCGAGGAGTTCGCGCGCGCCGGCGACGTCGGCGACGCGGCGCACGCGTTCTGGCTCGCCGGGCGGTCGCGGAGCGCGGCGGGCGCCGACGCGGACGCCGTGGACCTGCTCGAGTCGGCGATGGAGGGGTTCGCGATCGTCCACGACCGCGACGCGCGCGCGACCGTCGCGAACGAGCTCGTCGCGGTCCTGCGCCGTCTCGGGCGCGAGCAGGACGCCGCCGCGGTAGGCGCCGGCCTCAACGGCTGACGCCGCTCCCCGCGGACGGTGCCGGGCCGTCGTCGTACCATCGCACCGCGGAGGTCGCGCCGGCGCGGACGGGCGACGCTGCGCGAGCCTCCGCGTCGTCGCCCGGCAGCCCGAGGCCGTCGAGCACGGCGGCAGGAGCGGCGAGGCGCGGGTCGTCCATCACCACGACGCGCGCGCCGCGACGCGCGAGCGCCGCGCCCGCCATGCGTGCGGCCGCCGCGTCCTGGCCGCCGACCTCCAGGACCTCGACCGGGCCCGCCCACCCCGCGCCGGCGAGTGCGAGCAGCCCGACGGATGCCGCAACCCCTGCGACGGGACGGTCGTCGTGACGAGTGGCCGCCGCCCACGTCGGGTCGACCCACGCGTCGGCGACGCCCGCGGCGGCGAGCGACGCGCGCGCCGGTCCCCGCACCGGTCCCGCCGGGAGCGGCGTCCCGGGGGCCACCACGACGACGGGCACGGAGCCGTCGCCGGGCACGCCGTCGACGAGGCGCCCGAGCGCGGCGAGCGCCGCCTCGCGCTCCTCCTCGAGAACCGTTGCCGCGCCCGCGGCGCCCGGCACGAGGAGGGGGGTACCGGGCAGGACGACGGCGCGGACGGTCACGGCCCCACCGTAGCCCGCCGCGGGCGGGCACCGGGGGGGCGCGATGCGACGTCCGGGCGTGCGCGCGAGTACGGTAAGAGGGTGAGGTTCTTCGGGGCGCAGGACGACGACGACCGGCGGGACGGCGATCCCCGCGGGTCCTCCGACGGCGGCGGGACGGCACCCCGCACGGGCGACGAGCTGCAGTCGCAGGTCGAGGACCTTCTCGCGCGGGAGCTCGGACAGGTCGCGACGGACGTGCTGCGTCCGCCGACCCCGCTGACGCTCTCGCGCGTCGTCGAGTGGATCACCGACAGCGGGTACAGCTACTTCGTCGACTCGGACGGCGACGTCGGCGGGCTGTGGCACGGCCGCCTGTTCTACTTCCTCCTCTTCGGCAACGGCGACGAGATCCTCCAGGTGCGCGGCCAGTGGAACCGCGACCTGGCGCTCGAACGGCTCGAGGAGATCCTCGAGTTCTGCAACGAGTGGAACGCGGACCGGATCTGGCCCAAGACGTACACGCGCGTGCGCGACAACGGCATGGTCCAGGTGTTCACCGAGGTCACGGTCGACCTCGAGCACGGCGTGACGGACGACCAGCTCGACCAGCTCCTCCAGTGCGGGCTGAGCACGGGGTCGATGTTCTTCGACGCGCTCGACGAGTTCTACCCGGACCCGGCGAGGCAGGCGCCATGACGCAGGCCCGCACCAACTGGTTCACGCGCCTGTTCGGCAACCGCCGGCCCAAGGCCCCCGACTCGCTGCCCCGCGAGGCGGAGCTGCCGCGCGCGCTGTCGATGTCGCGCGTGGGCGACCACCTCACGCGCCGCGGCTACCACTTCCGCGTCGACGACGACGGCGACATCACGGGCACGTGGGACGGGCACCGGTTCTGGTTCCTCCTGCTCGGCGACCGCTCCGAGATCCTCCAGGTGCGGGGCCGCTGGTCGACCTCGCTGCCGCTGGAGTCGCGGCTCGTCACGCTCCAGGCCGTCAACGACTGGAACCGCGAGCGCATCTGGCCCAAGGTGTACCTCCGCGAGGAGGCGGGACGGCTCGCGCTCTACGCCGAGGTCTCCGTCGACCTGGAGCACGGCGCGACGGACGCGCAGCTCGCGCAGACCGTCTCGTGCGGGCTGGGCACCGCGGTGCAGCTCTTCCACGCGATCGGCGCTCAGCTCCCCCCGGGCACCCTGGACGGCTGACCCTCCGGTCACCCGGTCACCGGGTCCGCGCGCCGGGACGGCGTCGGTGCTCGGGGCTGCCGCGCCGGCGCCCGGCTCGGACGGTCGTCCGTCGTCGAGCGGGTCCCACCCTCTCGCGTCCGACCTCGTCCCGCGCCGCCCTCGGCGCCCTGCCCGGGCTGCTCAGGCGCGGACGGTCGGCAGGCCCAGGACGACCGGTCCGGCAGGGGCTCCCCCGCCGTGGCCGTGACCGTGCTCGTCCTCCCCGCCGAGGCGAGCGCGCTCGCGCCGCGCCCACGCGTCGCCCGAGCGCGTGCGGCGCACCGCGAACGTGCCGCCCGCGAGGGCCGAGTCGGCGATGAGGTGGTGCGGCGCCGCGCGCGTGACCTCGACGGTCACGACGTCGCCGGGGCGCGGCAGGCGCGCGTCGAGGTCGTCCGCGAGGCGCGGGTCGCCCGCCTCGGGCGCCCCGGCGTCGTCGGGCACCGCGAGCACGACGTCGGTCGGCAGCGCGAGGTGCACGAGGCGGTTGTCGGGGGCGCGGCCCGTCACGCGGTGCGTCGCGCCGTCCTTGCGCCCGGAGCCCTCGCCCACGAGCACGTCGAGCGTGCGCCCGACCTGGCGGGCGGCTTCCTCGCCGGCGATCCGCTCCTGGAGCGCCTGGAGCCGCTCGAAGCGCTCCTGGACGACCTCCTTCGGCAGCTGGCCGTCCATCGTCGCGGCCGGCGTCCCCGGGCGGGGCGAGTACTGGAACATGAACGCCGAGGAGAAGCGCGACGCCTCGACGACGCGCAGCGTCTCCGCGAAGTCCTCCTCGGTCTCGCCGGGGAAGCCCACGATGACGTCCGTCGTGATCGCGGCGTCCGGCATCACGGCGCGCACGCGGTCGAGGATGCCGAGGAACCGCTCCGAGCGGTACGAGCGGCGCATCGCACGCAGGATCCGGTCGGAGCCGGACTGCAGCGGCATGTGGAGCTGGGGCATGACGTTCGGCGTCTCGGCCATGGCGGCGATGACGTCGTCGGTGAACGCCGCGGGGTGCGGCGACGTGAAGCGCACGCGCTCGAGCCCGTCGATCGTGCCGCACGCCCGCAGCAGCTTGGCGAACGCGCCGCGGTCGCCGAACTCGACGCCGTAGCTGTTGACGTTCTGGCCGAGCAGCGTGACCTCGATCGCGCCGGCCTCGACGAGCGCCCCGACCTCCGCGAGGACCTCGCCCGGGCGACGGTCGCGCTCCTTGCCGCGCAGGTGCGGCACGATGCAGAACGTGCACGTGTTGTTGCAGCCGACGCTGATGGACACCCAGCCCGCGTAGACGGACTCGCGCTTGGTCGGCAGCGTCGAGGGGAAGACCTGCAGCGACTCGGCGATCTCCACCTGGGCGGCCTCGTTGTGGCGCGCGCGCTCGAGCAGCACCGGCAGGGCGTCGAGGTTGTGCGTGCCGAACACGACGTCGACCCACGGCGCCTTCTCGACGATGGTCCCGCGGTCCTTCTGGGCGAGGCAGCCGCCGACGGCGATCTGCATGCCGGGGCGCGCGGCCTTCACGGACGCGAGCTGGCCGAGGTTCCCGTACAGGCGGGTCGCGGCGTTCTCGCGCACCGCGCACGTGTTGATGACGACGACGTCGGCGCGGCTCGCGGCCTCGTCCTCGGCGCTCGCGCGCGTGTACCCGGCCTGCTCGAGCATCCCCGCCATGTGCTCGGAGTCGTGGACGTTCATCTGGCAGCCGAGCGTGCGGACGACGTAGGTGCGCGGGCGCGCGTCGTCGGTCGGCGCGGCGGGCGCGGCCAGGACGGGGGTGGGGGCGATCGTGGACATCACCGTCCAGGGTACGGCGCCGGGTGCCGTGTTACTGAACTGTTGCCCGACTGTTGCCGGATCAGGTGGCACTGCGCAACAGAAGGGACATAGTGTCCAGGAATGGCCGACGAGACCTCATCGCCGTCCGACGCGCAGAGCAGCGCGCAGGACGCTCCGCCCAGCACCGCAGCGCAGCCCCTCGGGGAACCGCTCGTCGAGCTGCGCGACGTCAACAAGCACTTCGGGGACCTGCACGTGCTGCGGGACATCAACCTGACCGTCCGTCGCGGCGAGGTGCTCGTCGTCATCGGGCCGTCGGGCTCGGGCAAGTCCACGCTGTGCCGCGCGATCAACCGTCTCGAGACGATCGACTCCGGGGAGATCCTCGTCGACGGCGAGCCGCTGCCGCAGGAGGGCAAGGCGCTCGCGCGCCTGCGCTCCGACGTGGGGATGGTCTTCCAGTCGTTCAACCTCTTCGCGCACAAGACGATCCTCGACAACGTGACACTCGGGCCGGTCAAGGTGCGCCGCGAGAAGACGAAGGACGCCAAGGAGCGCGCCCTCGCGCTGCTCGACCGCGTGGGCGTGGGCAACCAGGCGCACAAGATGCCCGCCCAGCTCTCCGGCGGCCAGCAGCAGCGCGTCGCGATCGCCCGGGCGCTCGCCATGCACCCCAAGGTCATGCTGTTCGACGAGCCGACCTCGGCGCTCGACCCGGAGATGATCAACGAGGTCCTCGACGTCATGGCCGCGCTCGCCAAGGAGGGCATGACGATGATCGTGGTCACGCACGAGATGGGGTTCGCGCGCAGGGCCGCGAACCGCGTCGTGTTCATGGCCGACGGCCAGATCGTCGAGGAGGCCCACCCGGAGGAGTTCTTCACGGCGCCGAAGAGCGAGCGCGCGAAGGACTTCCTCTCCAAGATCCTCACCCACTGACGCCCTCGGACCGAGGGCGACACCCCCACACCCCGGCCGGCCGACGGGGCACACGCCCGGCGGGCGGCCACCACTCACGAAGGGTAGGAACGATGCGCACACGACACGCAGG
Organism: Cellulosimicrobium composti; assembly: GCF_010287905.1. NCBI lineage: Bacteria > Bacillati > Actinomycetota > Actinomycetes > Micrococcales > Promicromonosporaceae > Cellulosimicrobium > Cellulosimicrobium composti. The sequence goes on along the minus strand of NZ_JAAFAN010000040.1, from coordinate 960 downwards.
TGCGGCCGTCCTCGCCGCGCTCACCGCGCTCACGCTCGCGGCGTGCGGCGGCGGCGAGGTCGGCGACGACAGCACCACCACGGACCCCGAGCAGACCGCGGGAGGCGGCGGCGGCGAGTCGATCAAGATCGGCATCAAGTTCGACCAGCCGGGCCTCGGCTACCAGGACGGCTCCACGTACACGGGCTTCGACGTCGACGTCGCCACGTACGTCGCGGGCGAGCTGGGCTACTCCGAGGACCAGATCGAGTGGGTCGAGGCGCCGTCCGCGCAGCGCGAGACGATGCTGCAGACCGGCCAGGTCGACATGATCTTCGCGACGTACTCCATCACGGACACGCGCAAGGAGACGGTCGCGTTCGCCGGCCCGTACTTCGTCGCCGGGCAGGACCTGCTCGTCGCCGAGTCGAACACCGACATCACCGGCCCGGAGTCGCTCGAGGGCAAGAACCTGTGCTCCGTCACGGGCTCGACGTCCGCGCAGCGCATCAAGGACGAGTACGCCGCCGGCGTGCAGCTGCTCGAGCGCCCGGGCTACGCGGAGTGCGTCACCGCGCTCACCGCCGGCCAGGTCGACGCCGTCACGACCGACGACATCATCCTCGCCGGTCTCGCGGCCCAGCCTGCCAACCAGGGCAAGGTCAAGGTCGTCGGCGCCCCGTTCTCGACCGAGCGCTACGGCGTCGGCCTCCCGCAGGACAACGACATCTGCGAGGACGTCAACGCGGCGATCGAGAAGATGATCGAGGACGGCTCCTGGGAGGAGTTCGTCACGAAGAACACCGAGGGCACCGGGTACACGCCGAACGCGAGCGAGAACCCGCCGACGGTCGACCCCTGCGCCTGACCGTCCACGATCGGGGGAGCGGCGCACCGGTGGGCCGCTCCCCCGGCCCTCCCGTCGGGGCCCCGCCCGGGCGCCCGACCCCGCCCGGGGGGAGCCCCACCCTGGGGGGCGGC
>NZ_JAAFAN010000003.1:0-115157 GCF_010287905.1 Cellulosimicrobium composti | reverse complement strand
CGGGGGCGGGCGGGCAGCGGGGTGCGGCGCGGCGCGGGGTTCTGCGTCGCTATTCGGGGGCTGCCCCGGGGCCCCCGCGGGGCGCCGGGCCTCGGCCGTGGTGCGTCAGCGCTCGGTCGTGCCCGTGCCCGCCATCGGGAGGGCGAACGCGAGCGTCGCGGCGAGGAGGCCGCCGACGAAGAGCCACACGCCGCCGTCGACCCCGGACATGCCGGACCCCATGAGCACGAGGCCCCCGACGAACAGGGCGAACGCGACGACGAACCGCGCGAGCGCTCCCGCGTGACCGGGGATGTCGCGGCCCTCCGTCCCGGTGGGGAGGGGGCTCTCGGCCGCCTGCTCGCTGGTCGTGGTCATGTCGTTCTCCTTCTGAGGTCGGTACGAGGCCCGGGGCCGACGCGTGCGGCGATCACTCCAGGTAGTTCTCCACCGTACCGGGGTCTCGGACGGTCGCCGCATCCGGGTCGCTCCCGAACTCGCGCGCCGCGTCGCGCTGCCGCAGCAGGTCCCAGCACTGGTCGAGCTCGACCTCGATCGCGCGGAGCCGCTCGTGCTCCTTCCCCCCGCTGATCTCGCCCTTCGCGAGCTGCTCGCGCAGCTCGCGCTCCTGGGCCACGAGGTCGCTGATCGTCCTGCGGATGCCGTCGTCCGTCGCCATGCGTCCACGGTATGCCCGACGGCGCACGTCCGCCCGGGCGGTCGGGCGCGGTTCCGGCGACCCGCGCTCGGGGGTCGCCGGCGCTCGGCGGCGACGCCCTAGGCTCGGGCCATGACGACGACGATCGGCCGGACCGTCCTGCTCTGCCGCGACCTCGACGCGAGCGCCGCGTTCTGGGCCGACGGGTTCGGGTTCGGCACGCTGTTCCGGGGCGAGACGGACGGGTTCCCGCTCCTCCACGTCGGTCCCGGACGGGTCGACGAGCCGGGCCTGTGGCTCGTGCCGCTCCCTGAGGGCGGCACCCCGCTCGTGCGGCACGGCCTGCCGAACCTCGTGCTCTACGTCGACGACCTCGACGCGACCCTCGACCGGCTCGCCGCCGCCGGGGTGACGCCGTTCGTCGGGCCCGACGCCGACGGCGAGACCGGCGACCGCTACGCGCACGTCAACGACCCCGACGGGCACCGCGTCGTCGTCGTGCAGCTCGGGACGGTCGAGCCCGCGTAGCGGGCTACCGGGCGGGGACCCAGGTCGCGTCGTCGGCGAGGATCGTCACCGCGTCGTGGTCGACGACGACGAACCCGCCGCCGATGCGCAGCTCGGCCGTCGGACGGTCGGGCGTCCGCAGCCGCACGCGCCCGGCCGCGAGCGACGCGGCGACCGGCTCGTGGCGCGCGAGGATCCCGAGCGTGCCCTGCACCGACGGCACGGTCACGCTGCGGGCGTCGCCCGCCCAGAAGACGCCGGACGGCACCACCACCTCCACGGACACCAGGCGCTCGCCCCCCGGGGCGGCGACGGTCTCGGACGGCGGCGGGGGCACGACGGGCACGGAAGGTCCTCCGGGTGGCAGGGCTCGGAGCCTCCGAGTCTGGCCGCGCCGGCCCTGCGCGCGACCTGGGCGTTCGTCACCCGCGCGGGGCCGAAGGTCATCCGGCGGGGCCCGGCGCGGCGCCAAACACGTTGACGCGGGACGCCCCGGAGGCGCACCATCGAGAGTGACGGTTGCCGAGGGCAGCCGTCCGTCGTGCCGGACGGCACGACCACGGTTCAGGTTCGCGCCGGACGGCGCGCCGCACGGGACGAGGAGACGCGGATGCACGGCGCCGCAGGCTGCGAGGTGGCCATGACGGCCTGCTCGGGCACCCTCCCCTCCCGCACCGTCAGCCGCTGAGACCAGCACCCGACGCCGACCTGGCGTCCGCACACCCGGGCGCGTCGCCGCCCTCGTGCGCGGCGACCACCGGAACGCTCACCGTCTCGGCTCCGACGGCTGCGGGCACGCCGTCATCCCCGCCCCTCCGGCGGCGCTCTCGCGCGCCCGGCGGCCTCTCGCCGTCGTGCGCCCGGCCGAGCGCCGCGGCGCCACCGGACCGGGGCGGGACCCGTACCGACACGGAAGCCGTGAACCCATGAACCCCCTGACCGAGAAGCAGATCCGCGCGTCCTTCGTCAACGCCTCCAAGCGCGAGGCCGCGCAGGCGACCCTCCCCGACCTCGATGCGCTCGACTGGGACCGCCTCGACTACCTCGGGTGGCGCGACCGCAAGGCGCCCCTGCTCGCGTACGCCGTGGTCGAGGTCGACGGCGAGCCGCGCGGCGTCCTACTGCGCTCGACCGACGCCAAGACGGGCGGCATGCGCAAGCGCGCCGTGTGCGCGTGGTGCGAGGACGTCGTCGTGACCGACGACGTCAGCCTCTACGTCGCGCGACGCGCGGGCGCCGCCGGCCGCCGCGGCAACACCGTCGGCACGCTCATCTGCACCGAGTTCCTCTGCTCGCAGAACGTGCGCCGCGCCCCCACGCGCACCGAGATGGGCGACGACGAGTCCATGCGCGAGCTGTTCGTCGAGCTCCGCGTCGACGGCCTCCGCGAGCGCTCCGCGCGCTTCGTCACCGAGGTCCTGCGCGACGTCTGACGCACCCCTCCCGCGGCGCCTACCTCGGCGCCGCGGGAGCGGCCGCCGAGCCGGACGACGCACCCGACGATGCCGGACCGGACGCCGCACCCGACGACGGCGACCCGGACGCCGAGGGCGACGGCGGAGCGGGGGCGGGGCGGGTCGTGGCGGGTCTGACGGGAGCCGCGAGGGACGAGCGGCGGATGGGAGACCCGTCGCGCCCCCGCGGAGCCCTCGCCCGCCCCGGCCCCGAACTCCCACCGTCGCGCCACGACGGCCACCAGTTCCAGCGCCCGAGGAGCGTCATCGTCGCGGGGAGCAGGAGCCCGCGCACCACGGTGACGTCGAGCAGCACGGCGACGGCCATCCCGACGCCGACCTCCTTCATCGCGACGAGCTCGCCCGCCGCGAAGCCGAGGAACACGATGCCGATGGCGACGGCGGCCGTCGTGACGACGGGGCCGGACGCGGTGATGCCGCGGAGCACCGCCCGGTCGTTCGCGGAGCGAGGATCCTCGCCGGGCGTGCGCGCGCGCCACTCCTCGGCCGTGCGCGCGAGGAGGAACACCTCGTAGTCGGTGGACAGGCCGAACACGAGCATGCCGATGAGCAGGGGTGTCGTGACGTCGAGGGCGCCCCACGGCTCGAACCCGAGGAGCGAGGCACCGACGCCGTGCTGGAACACGGAGACGAGCACGCCGAGCGTCGCGGCGAGCGTGAGCAGGTTGAGCACGAGCGCCTTGAGCGGCACGACGAGGGAGCCGGTGAGCAGGAACAGCAGGAGGAAGGTCGCGAGGACGACGACGCCGGCGGCGACCGGGAGGCGCTGCGCGAGGTGCGCCTGCGTGTCGACGACCTCGGCGGCGGGTCCGGCGACGCGGACGTCGAGGTCGGTGTCGACGGCACGCACGGCGCGGACGAGGTCCTGCGCCTCCTGGGCGGTCGCGTCTCCGCCGGGGCCGACGTCGGGCGTGAGGTCGACGACGGTGACCTCGGGCGGGTAGCCGCTGTCCTGGAGGGCGTCGTCGACGCCGGGCAGGGTGGAGACCCGGTCGAGGTAGGTGGCGACGTCGTCGTCGAGCGGTGCGTCGACGAGCACGGTGACGGGCGCGACGCCGAGGTCGGCGAAGCGGGTCGTGGAGGCGTCGGCGGCGAGGCGCGCCTCGGCGTCGGCGGGCAGCGAGTGGACCTCGGAGCTGCCGAGCGTGAGCGACCCGAGCGGGGCGGCGAGCGTGAGGAGGAGCGCGGTGGCGCCGAGCGTGACGAGCACGGCGTGGCGCTGGGCGGTGCGGGCGAGGCGGCCGAGGGTCCCGGCGCCGCCACGGCCGGTCCACGGGTGCGACCAGGTGCGGGCGCCGGGCGCAGGGATGGCGCGGTGCCACGTGGCGACGAGCGCGGGCACGAGCGTGAGCCCGGCGGCGGTCGCGACGAGCACGACGACGGCGCCGCCGACGGCCATGCCGGACAGGAGGGGGTCGCCGAGCAGGAGCAGTCCGGTGAGGGCGATCGCGACGGCGAGGCCGGACGCGAGGACGGCCCGGCCGGCGGTGGCGAGCGTGCGGCCGACGAGCTCGTCGGTCGCGACGTCGGGGGCCGCAACGCGCTCCTCGCGGAAGCGCGCGAGCACGAGGAGGCTGTAGTCGACCGTGAGGCCGAGACCGAGGAGCGTCACGACGTTCACGGCGAACTCGTTGACGGGGACGATCCCGAGCAGTCCGCTGAGCACGAGCAGCGCGACGGCGATCGCCGCGAGGGCGGTGAGGAGGGGCACGAGGCCGGCGCGCAGGCCGCCGAGCACGACGACGAGGAGGACGAGCAGGACCACGACGGCCACGCCCTCCCCGATCGCGGCGTCGGTGATCGCCTGCTCGACGAACGCCTCCTCGGCGAGCAGCGGGCCGCCCACGAGGACCTCGGGCGTGTCGATGGTGCGCAGCGAGTCGGCGACGTCGTGCGCGAGGGCGAGCGCGTCGTCGTCGGACAGCGCCGGGTCCAGCTCGACGACGACGAGCGAGCCCCGACCGTCGTCGGCGATGAGGCCGCCGCCGGTGTAGGCGTCGAAGACGTCGACGACGCCGGGCGTCGAGCGGACGCCGTGGAGGACCTCGCTCGCCTGGGCGACGAGGTCGGTGGAGAAGTAGTCGCGCCCGGAGAGCACGGCGACGACGGTCTCGCCCTCGGGAGCGAGCGCGTCGAGCCGCTCGGCCGCGAGCGCGGACTCGCTCCCGGCGGGTGCGGGCTCGATGTCGCTCGTCCGGTCGAAGACGGCGCCGCCGAGCACGGCGCCCACGACGAGGAGGACCGCCCAGACCGCGAGGACGACGGCGCGACGGCGCGCGGCGAGCCGGCCGGTGCGGTGGAGCAGGCGTCCGAGCGCCATGGCTGTCCTCCTCGTCGAGAACGTCGGTGGGTCGGTGGCGCGCGGGGCGCCGACGTGAGGTGAGCACCCTACGCGAGGTCGGAGCGCCGTCGGACCACGCTCCGGCCTCGCGTCGCCGGGTGCTGAAAAGGGTCTGCGGACGCGTCGGGCGGGGGCGGCTCGTGCCGCCGCCCCCGCCCTTCACGTCCCCCGTGGTGCGTCCCGGGGCGGACGGCTCAGCCACCCGCCCCGGGACGGGCCGGTCAGCCGCAGCTCACGGCGTCGTACGCGGCGTCCGTCTCGAACGTCCGCCCGTCGCCCGACGCGGACACCTGCGCGGAGCCCGCCTCGACCGAGGTCGCACGCGTCGCGAACGACTGGTACGCCGAGGCGCCCGGCTCGACGCCGGTCACCGTCTTCGTCCCGAACGGCGTCGTGAGCGTGACGTCCGCCGGCACCGTGTCGTCGTTCGTGGCGCGGACCGCGACGTAGACCTTGCCCGCGAGGCAGCGGGTCTGGACGGTCGTCGAGATCGCGAGCTCCTCGACCGGCTCGTCCGTCAGCGCCTTGAACCGGATGTTGCGGTAGCTGACCATCTCGCCGCCGCCGTGGTTCTGGATGCCGACGAAGCTGTTGACCAGCCGTGCCGGGTCGGTGCTCGTGAAGTCGTTGACGAGCACGTCGTTGAGGTAGACGCGGATGCGGTCGCCCTCGACGCGGATGTCGTACGCGTTCCACTGGCCGACCGGGTTCAGCGCGCCCGCGACGGCCTCCAGGTCGGCGCCCTGGAACGTGTAGATGGCGCCGGTGGTGCGGTCGTCGGCGTCGGTCGCGTCGATCTGGATCTCGTAGCCCTGGTTGACGGCCACCCACGGGTCGTCGCCCGGGTGCGGGAACCCGACGAACACGCCGCCGTTGTCGTCCTTCACGAGCTTCCAGTCCAGCTTGAGGCTGTAGCTGTCGCCGAGCTCCTCGTCGTACCAGAGCAGGCCCATGCCGCCCTCGCCGCGGATGGAGCAGTCGTCCTGGCGGCCGAAGCCACCCGGACCGGCCATGCGCCAGCCGTCCTGCAGGCTCTGGAGGGTGCCGTCGAAGAGGGCGGTGTAGCCGTCCTCGACGTCGCCCGGCGAGCAGATGTCGACGGTGTCGCCGACGGAGAGCACGTCGATGTTGATGTTGCCCTCGTCGCCGTTCTCGTACACGAGCGTGATGCTGTTCGCGCCGGCCTGGAGCTCGAGGTCGCGCGTCTGCACGCCCCAGTCCTTCCAGCTCCCGGTCGTCGGGAAGTTCCACTGCCCGAGGTCCTGCCCGTTGACGTGCAGGGACACGTTCTTGGCGCGCAGCTCGTTGTACGGGTGGATGCCGTTCGCGTAGCGCACGTGCACCGGGTAGGTGCCCGCCTCCGGGACGGTGACCGTGAACGTGCGGCCGGAGCCGACGTTCGTCATGCCGGCCGCGAAGCCCGAGCCGGAGTAGTTGCTGTGGTCGGACGCGATGCTCGACCCGCCGAGAGGCTGGGCGAGCTCGGCCTCGTACCAGCCGCGCTCGGCCGGCGCGACGTAGCCCGGGAGCGAGTTGAGCGTGTACCAGGCCTCGGTGCTGAGGAGCTCGGCACCGCTCGCGGACGCGAACGGGCGCGGCGAGCGGACGTACACCACGTGACCCGGCTTGAGGCCGTCGATCGTCAGCGTGACGGTCGTGCGGTCCTCGGAGACCTGGGCGTCGGAGACGTACAGCGGCTGCTCGTCGACCTTGGGCCCGCCGTACTGCTGCGTGGGCACGTAGCGCCACTGCTTGACCTGGTAGGCCTCGGCGAGCTTGTCCACGACCTCGTCCGAGACGGGGTCGGTGTACTCGATCTCGAAGCCGCCCTCGACGACGCGCATCTCCTTGATGTCGAAGGAGTCCTCGTTGACGGGGACGAGCTTCTGGAGGCCGTACCGGAGCTTGCCGGACTCGCCCCAGTTGCCGCCCTCACCGGTGCCGCCGGCGTACAGCGCGCCGTCGGGACCGTAGATGACGCGGTTCACGCCGACCTCGAGGCCCGCGGTGTGGCGGAAGACCGCACCCTGGAACTCGCCGTCGACCTTCTCGAGGAACGCGCGCTGGATGCCGCCGTAGGTGACGTCGCCGAGGAGCATCTGCCCCGCGAACTCGCCGTCCTGCACGAGGATCGGGTTGCCCGGGGAGTTGGCGATCTCGTTCTGCGGGAGCCACACGGCCGGCGGGGAGACGGGGTTCGCGTCGAACGGCCCGGCCGGGTTCGTGTAGTGGTTGTAGAACCGGTCCGGCTGGATGTGGATGAGCTTGTTGGCCGGCAGCCACGCGCCCTGGTTGTCGGTCGCGAAGATCCCGCCCTCGGGTCCGAAGCCGATGCCGTTCGGCGTGCGCAGGCCGCCCGCGACGTACGTGACCTCACCCGTCTCGCGGTCGATCTTGATCGACGTGCCGCGGTTGGCCGCGGGCTGCGGGTTGGTCGTCGCGCCGCCGTTGTCGATGGCCACGGAGAGGTTGACGTAGAAGTAGTCCTCGTCGTGGATCAGGCCGAACGCGAACTCGTGGAAGTTGCCGCCGTCGGGCCACTCCGCGATCTTCGTGTGCTGGTCGTAGAAGCCGTCGCCGTCGGGGTCGGTGAGCTGCGTGAGCTGGTACCGCTCCGAGACGAAGATCGAGTCCTCGACGACCTCGATGCCCATGGGGTTGAGCAGCTCGTCCGCGACGAGCGTCGCCGTGACGTCCTCGGGGCCCTGCGCGTCGAGCACGCCGTCGAGGAAGTACACCTCGCCGGAGACCGGGTCGGGGCGCCAGCCGCCGGAGCTGACCTCGCCCGTCGTCACGACGGCGAGCTGGTCGTCCGGGGTGAACGCGAGACCCGAGACCTTGGGCTCGAAGCCCTCGGGCCGCAGGTTCACGAGCTCGTAGTTGGGGTTGACCGAGTCGAGGCGCAGGCCGTCGCCCGCGGTGTCGGTCGCGCCCTCGCAGTACTTGTAGCCGGGCGCGGTCACGCGCACGACGCCGGCCTCGGTGCTGAGCGCCGAGGTCGGGATCACCTGGAAGGTGGAGCTGCCCGGCGTCTTCCACGCGAGCGTGAGGCGCTGGTTGTAGCCACCCTCGTAGTAGTCGACCCGCAGGTCGTGCACGCCCGCGGTGAGCGCGACGCTGCCCTCGACGGAGGTCGAGTCGTTGGGCCCGTCGTTCTCGAGGACGAGCTGGCCGTCGATGTAGACGAGCGCGCCGTCGTCGTTGGTCACGCGGAACTGGTACTGGCCGTCGGCGGGGACGTGCAGGTTGGCGCTCACCTGCGAGATGAAGTTGTCCTCCGCGCCGAACTGCTCGGCCGTCGACCAGTCGATGGTCGGCATGAGCTTGTCGACGTTCGGGGTCTGGCCGGACTTCAGGGTGCAGACCGCTCCGGGGTCCTGCGCGAGCTGGAAGGTCCGCAGCGTGACGCCGGGCTCCTGCTCCGGAAGATCGGCCGCGGCGGGGACGGCCCAGCCCGCGACGACGACCGCGCCGAGGGTCAGGGCGGCCGCGCCGCGTCGGTACCTGATCCGGCGGGACGCCGGCAGGCTGGTGCGTTCGAGCATCGTTGCTCCTTCTCGGTAACACATCGAGTTCGACGGAGCGTAGCCCTAGCCGCCCCCCTCGCCGCACCCTGCCGTCCCCGTCGATGACAACGGTGGACAATCTAGCCCGCGTTTCATCGGCATGTCTACAACTTCCGTCGCCTGGTCGGCAAAAGTGGAGCCAGAGCCGCCGTCGTACGCTCGGCCCATGAGCGCACGCCACGGCGACATCGCCGACCGCACCGCGTCCCGGCCGTTCGCGCAGGTCGACGTGTTCACGGACGTGCCCACGCGCGGCAACCCGGTCGCCGTCGTGCTCGACGGCGAGGGCCTGACGGACGAGCAGATGGCCGCGTTCGCGCGCTGGACCAACCTCTCCGAGACGACCTTCCTGCTCCCACCCAGCCCCGAGGGCGCTGCCGGCGGCGCCGACTACCGGCTGCGGATCTTCACCCCCGGCGGCGAGCTGCCCTTCGCCGGCCACCCGACGCTCGGCTCGTGCCACGCGTGGCTTGAGGCGGGCGGCCAGGCGCGGGCGCGCGACGTCGTCGTGCAGGAGTGCGGCGTCGGCCTCGTGACGATCCGGCGCGAAGGCGCCGAGACCGACTCCGGCGCCGGCTCCGACCGGCCGTCCCGGCTCGCGTTCGCCGCGCCGGCGCTGCTGTCGGACGAGCCGCTGCCCGCGGACGAGCTCGCGGCGGTCGTCGCAGCCCTCGGCGTCCCGGAGGACGCGGTGCTCGACCACCGCGTGCTCGACAACGGGCCGGGGTGGCGCGTCGTGCTGCTCGACTCCGCGGAGCGCGTCGCCCGGCTCGCGCCCGACTGGTCCCGGCTGCGCGCCGAGCGCCCGGACCTGTCCGTCGGCGTGGCCGGCCTCTACGGCGACGACGGCGGCCCGGACGGCGCGGCGGTCGAGGTGCGCGGGTTCGCGCTCGGCATGGGCATCCCCGAGGACCCGGTCACGGGCAGCCTCAACGCCGTCGTCGGCCAGTGGCTCGGCCGTGACGGGCGCCTCCCGGAGCGGTACGTCGCCGCGCAGGGAGCCGCCCTCGGACGCGCCGGCCGCGTGCACGTCACGCGCGACGACGCCGGCACGGTCTGGGTCGGCGGCGCGAGCGTGACGTGCGTCGCGGGGACCGTCCGTCTCTGACCGGCGGCCGCGGAATCCGGCGGCGCCGCAGGGGCGCGCATCCGTAGACTGCGGCAAGTGTCAACAAACCCATCGGTTTCCGCGCCCGACCCTGCCCTGACGCCGGGTGCGGTTCTCGTGCGCGCCCGCTGGGCGCTCATGGTGCAGTTCGCGCTGTTCGGCGTCATCGGCACCTCGTGGATGAGCCGGCTCCCGTCCGTCCGCGAGGCGCTCGGGCTGAGCTCCGGCCAGCTCGGCGCGCTGCTCGTCGTCGGCGGCGTCGGGACGCTCACCGCGGTGGTCGCCACGGGCGCGGTCGTCGCACGGTTCGGCAGCCGCACGACGCTCGTGGTCGCGACGACGGCCAACGTCGTCGGGTTCGGGCTCGTCGCGCTCGGCACGGCGACGGGAAGCGTGGGGGTCTTCGCCGTCGGGGCGTTCCTCAACGGGATGTGCGGCGCGCTGACCAACGTGCCCATCAACATCTGCGCGGCGTCCGTCGAGCAGCACGTGGGGCGCGCGATCCTCCCCCACTTCCACGCCGCGTTCTCGATCGGCGCGGCGTGCGGGGCGCTCGTCGCGGCCGCGTTCTCCTGGGTGCACGTCGGCATCGCCGTGCAGGTCGTCGTGGTGACGCTCGTCGTCACCGCCGTGCGCGCCCTGCTCATCGCGCCCGCGACCGCCCTCGCCCCCGAGCGGGCCGCGGCCGCCCGCGCGGACGCACCGGCCACCGCGGACGCGACCGACGACGACGTGCCCGTGGTCGCGCCGCGGCGCGGTGCCGGGTTCCGCGCGGCGCTCGCCGCGTGGCGCGAGCCGCGAACGCTGCTCATCGGCCTCGTGCTCCTCGCGTCGTCGCTGTCCGAGGGGTCGGCGGGCAACTGGCTCTCCATCGCGGTCGTCGACGGGTTCGACGTGCGCGAGGCGCTCGGCGCCGTCGCCTACGGGACGTTCGTCGGCGCGATGACGGTGTTCCGGTTCGCCGGGACCGGCCTCATCGACCGGTTCGGCCGCGTCGCGGTGCTGCGCGCGTCGGGCGCGTCCGCGCTCGTGGGGCTCCTCGTGTTCGGCCTCGCCCCCACGCTGCCCCTCGCCTGGGCCGGCATCGTACTGTGGGGGTGCGGCGCCGCCCTCGCGAACCCCGTCGCGATCGCCGCGGCCTCCGACGACCCCGCCCACGCGGCGCCGCGCGTGGCCGTCGCGACGTCGTTCTCCACCGTCGCGATGCTCACCGCGCCGCCGCTGCTCGGGCTGCTCGTCGACGGCGTGGGCGCCCGCCACGCGCTCCTCGTCATCTGCGCCGCGACGGTCCTGTCGCTCGCGGTCGCGGGCCAGGTGCGCCCGCTGCCGCGCCCGACCCCTGCCGCCGCAGCGGTCCGGGCGCGAGGATAGACGCGTGGACGACGCCCAGGTCGCACGGCTGCGCCGCGACGCGCACGAGCGGGCGCTGCGCCGCCCCCGGCTCCCGTTCGCGGGGACCGTGCACGACGAGGCGCGGGACGGCGTCGGGCTGCGGCGCTACGTGCCCGAGGCGTCGGACGCCGGCACGGCCGTCGTGTTCCTGCACGGCGGGTACGGGCTGCTCGGGGACCTGGAGCTCCAGGACGGCCCGTGCCGACGCCTCGCGACCGCGCTGACGGCACCCGTCGTGGCGGTCGACTACCGGCTCGCGCCGGAGGCGTCGCTCGCCGAGTCCGCCGAGGACGCGCTCACCGCGCTCGCGCTCCTCGCCGCCGAGGGCGTGGGCCGCCTCGCGCTGGTCGGGGACTCCGCGGGCGGGACCGTCGCGGTCGCCGCCGCACGACGCGCCCACGGCACGCCGCTCGCCCCGGCGTGGCTCGCGCTGACGAACCCCAACCTCGACCTCACGCTCGGCTCGTTCGACGCGGCCCGGCCCGGCGGCCCCGATCCCGCGCTCTCCGCGGCGTCGTTCCGCGCGTGGACGCGGGTCGAGGACCTCGCGGACGCGCCGCGGTTCGACCTCGACGCCTCGGCTCTTCCGCCGACGTTCCTCGCCGTCGGCGACCAGGACGCCCTGCTCCCCGAGGCGCGCGCCCTCGCCGAGGCCTGCGCCCGCGACGGCGTCCGGTGCGAGCTCCTCGAGCTGCCGGGAGCGAGCCACGGCTTCCTCGGCGGCGACGACGCGCCCGCGGTGCTCGCGCGCCTGCGTGCGTTCGTGCGCGACTCCGCGGCCGCGGACACGCGAGCGCCCCGACCGTAGGCCCCGGACGCACGAGGGCCCCGCCCGCGGGTGCGGACGGGGCCCCGGCCGGGACGGCTCAGCCGCGCAGGCCGAACATCGCCGTGTAGCTGCGGCGCGCGTTGCCGAACGAGTCGAGCGGGTTCGGCGGGACCGCGGTCGTGGCGGCGTTGTCCTGCTCCCAGATGCCGTAGCGGGTGCCGCGGGCCTTGGTGGCGCGCAGGAACTCGCGGTACGGGAGGTCGCCGGCGTCGAACTCGATGATGTCGAACCCGTTCGGGTTCGCCGCGTTGCGCGCCCCGTCCTTGAGGTGCAGGAGCGGGAACCGGTGCGGGTTCTCGCGCACGTAGTCGATCGGCTCGAAGCCCGGGTAGAGGTGCTGGCCCACGAAGGCCCAGTACACGTCCATCTCGAGGAACACCGTGTCCGGGTCCGTGTTCTCGAAGAACACGTCGTACAGACGCACGTTCGGCTGGTCGGTGGCGAACGCGAACTCGCCCGCGTGGTTGTGCTGGTAGAGCTTGAGGCCCGCGGCCTTCGCCTGGGCGCCCCACGCGTTGAACTCGTCCGCGGCGGCGCGGTAGCCCGCGACGGTGTTGATGTTCGACGGGGCGTTCGCGGTGCCCACGTGCGGCATGCCGAGGATGTTCGCGATCTCGAGCTGGCGCGGGAGGTCGTTGCGCAGCGCGGTGAGGCTCACGTGCGAGCCCACGGCCTTGAGCCCGTTGTCGTCGAGGAGCTGGCGGATCTCCTCGGGGGTGATCGGCCCGACCTGGCCCTGCGTGTACCCGGCGAACTCGATCTCGGAGTAGCCGATGTCGGCGAGCTCCTCGAAGACGGCCCGGAACCCGAGGCTCGAGACCTTGTCGCGGATCGAGTAGAGCTGGATGCCGATCTTGTTCGGGGGCAGGAGCCGGCCGTTGCCGTTGCTGCTCCCGGCGGCGGCGGCCGCGTTCGGGTTCGGTGCGGCCGAGGCCGTCGGCGCGACGGCGGCTCCGAGGCCCACGGCCACGGTCGACGTCGCGAGCGCCCGGATCAGGCTCCGACGCGTCATGGTGGACTTGCTCATCGTCTCTCCTTCGAGGGATGGGCGGGACGGCTCCGGTGAGCCGCACCGCGGTGGTGCAGTCGGCAGCGAGTCGGCGACAGCCAGCGCTCGCCGCCCCCGTGACCCCGTCGTCGGGGCCGCGCGCGCCCCCTGCGTCCTCGTCTGTCCTGGTTCGGGCCTCGAACGGCGCCCGGCGTCGGCTCCTCCTCGTCTCGTCGTCGAGCGGGTCCTCTCGCACGTCCTCGTGCGGGGGAACGCGTCCCACGGTGTGTCGGGTGGTTCACCTACCACCCGGTCGTCATCCTACGAGGCTTTTGTCGCGTGTCAATCAAAAGTTGGCAGATCGTCGGCGTGGCGTCAGCGCGGCGCCGCGGGGGACGTCCGGGTCGCGACCTCGAGCAGCTCGAGGACGTGCACGTAGTCCTGGCCGGTCGCGCGCGTCATGCCCATCTCGCACGTGCGGTTGCTCGACACGTGCGCGTCGAACGCGCCGCCCGGGAGCGTGGCCGCGCGCGCCGAGACCTCGTCCGCCTCGGCGCGCGTCGCGCCCGCCGTGAGCTCGGGGTGCAGCATGCCGCGGTCGCCCGCGAACCCGCAGCACCCCCACGCGGCGGGCACGGTCGCGCGGTCCGCGACCGCCTCGGCCACGGCCCGCAGGTCGTCCACGGCGCCCAGGTGCACCGTCGCGCACGTGGGGTGCACGACGACGTCCCCGACCCTCGCGACGTCGACCCCCCGCGCCGCGAGCGCCGGCAGCACGTCGCTGCGCACGAACGTCACGGCGTCGACGACGCGCAGCCGGGCGAAGCGCTCGCGCGCCCGCTCGTCGCGCGGGTCCGTCCCGGTGAGGTGGCGCGCCGTCTCGGCGAGCCCGTGCGTGCAGCTCGACGCGTCGCTCACGACGGCCAGCGCGCCCTCGCGCGTGGCGACCCACAGCGCGTCCACGACCTTGCGGGCCATGGCCGCCGCGCCGTCGGGCAGGCCCTTGGACGACCACGGGGTGCCGCAGCACAGCCCGCCGATCCCGTCGGGAACCACGAGCCCGACGCCCGCACGCTCGCACAGCGCCCGGAGCGCCGCCTCGGCCCCGACCGGGCGGCTCGCGCCGTCGCCACCGCCCGCGCCCGCCGGGAGGCCGCCGTCCGCGGGTGCGAAGAGCTCGCCCGTGCACGACGCGAACAGCACCGCGCGCGCGGGGGTGGCGCCGCCGTCGGGCACGACGGCCGTGGTCCCGCGGCGCGGCCCCGGGCCGGGCAGGTCGGCGTCGACGCGCGGCACGACGTCCGCCCCGACGACCGAGCGCGCGACCTCGGACGCGACGCGGACGAGCGGCGTCGGGAGCGCCTCGACCACGCCGAGCGCGCCCCGCAGGCCCGTGACCACGGACCCCCAGTGCTCGGCGGCGGCCGCTCCCCCACGCTGCACGACGCGCGGCTGCGAGCGCGCGCGGTGGCCCTTCATGACGACGCCCGTGTCGATCCCCACGGGGCACGCCTGGACGCACAGCGAGTCCGCGGCGCACGTCTCGACGCCCTGGTAGGCGTACTGCCGCTCGAGCTCGCGCCGCTCGGCGGGTGGCGCGGCGGCCATCTCCTTGAGCAGCGCGATGCGCTGGCGCGGGGTCGTGGTGACCGTCCGCGACGGGCAGCCCGGCTCGCAGTACCCGCACTCGACGCACCGGTCGACGAGCGGCGCGTCGTCGCCGCCCGCGGACGACTCGACCTTGAGGTGCCGCAGGTGCTCGTGGTCGTCGTCGGTGATGAGGACGCCGGGGTTGAGCAGGCCCGCCGGGTCGAACAGGCGCTTGACCTCGCGCATGACGGCGTAGAGGTCGTCGCCGAACTGCCGCCGCACGAACGGCGCCATGATGCGGCCCGTGCCGTGCTCGGCCTTGAGCGTGCCGCCGTGGCCGAGCACGAGGTCCACGAGGTCGTCGCTGAACGCGGCGTACCGGTCGAGCTCGGCGCGGTCGCCGAGGCGCGGCGTGATCATGAAGTGCAGGTTGCCGTCCTTCGCGTGCCCGAACGTCACGGCGTCGCCGTAGCCCCGGCGCTCGAAGAGCGCGCCGAGGTCGCGCACGGTCGCGGTGAGGTCCGCGACGGGCACGGCCACGTCCTCGAGCAGCGCGGTGCTGCCCGGGGGCCGCGCGCCCGCGACGGCCGTGTACAGGCCCTTGCGCACGCGCCAGAGCCGCTCGCGCGTCGCGGCGTCGGTCGTCACGGTCGCGGGCACGGCGAGGGACCCGGCGAGCGAGCCGACGACGTCGCGCGCCGCCTCCTGGAAGGGCGCGAGACCGTCCGGGGTCGCGGCGCGGTACTCGACGAGGAGCGCGGTCTGGTGCTGGATGCCCGCCCCGGAGGCCAGCGACCGCATCGACGGGTCGGCGGCCGGGTCGGCCGCGGCGACGCGCAGCGAGGCCGCGTCGAGCAGCTCGATCGCCTCCGCGCCCGACGCGACGAGCGGCACGAGCGCGTCCGTCGCGTGCTCCAGCGAGTCGAGCACGAGGAGGGTCGTCGCGGCGTGCGCGAGCAGCGGCACCGTCCGGAACGTCACGTCCGCGACCCAGCCGAGCGTCCCCTCGCTGCCGACGATCAGGTGCTCGAGGATCTTCACCGGCTCGTCGTGGTCGACGAACGCGTTGACCGAGTAGCCCATCGTGTTCTTCATCGAGAACTGGCGCTCGACCTCCGCGCGCATCGCCGCGCTGCCCCGCACGCGGTCGCGCAGCTCCGCGAGCCCGCGGTGCAGCGCGGGCTCGGCCGCGCGCAGACGCGCGTCGGCGTCGGGCGCACCCGTGTCGACGACCGTCCCGCTCGCGAGCACGACCGTCATCGCCTCGACCGTCCGGTACGCCGTGCGCGCGGTGCCCGAGGACATGCCCGACGAGTTGTTCGCCACGACCCCGCCGATCGTGCACGCGATCTCGCTCGCCGGGTCGGGCCCGAGCCGGCGCCCGTGCCGCAGCAGGTGCGCGTTGACGAGCCGCAGCGTCGCGCCGGGCTCGCACCGGACGCGCTCGCCGCCGTCGAGCACCTCGACGCGCGTGAAGCGCGTGCGCGTGTCCACGAGCACCCCGCCGCCCGACGCCTGACCGGACAGGCTCGTGCCGCCCGAGCGGAACGTCACCGGCAGCCCGCGCCGCGTCGCCTCGCGCATCGCGGCGACGACGCCGTCGCGGTCGTGCGCGCGCACGACGACCTCCGGCCGCAGCAGGTAGTGCGACGCGTCGTGCGCCTGCGCGACGCGCGTCAGCAGGTCCGTGCGCAGCTCGAACCCGGCCGCGTGCTCCCGCACCCTCACGCGCGCGCCTTGCGGTCGTAGCCGAGGCGGTGCGGCTGCACGGCCTCGTACGTCGCGCGCAGGTTCGCCGTCGTGCGGTCGAACAGGCGCTGGGCGACGCGTACGAACAGGAAGTCGACGAGCGCGAGCTGCGCGATGCGGCTCGACAGCGCGCCGGACCGGAACTGGGTCTCGCGCGCCGTCGTCGTGAGCACCACGTCGGCGTGCGCGACGAGCGGGGACTCCGGGAAGTTCGTCACCGCGACGGTCGTGGCGCCGCGCTCGCGCGCGATCCGCAGGGCGTCGTTCGTCTCGACCGTGAGGCCGCTGTGCGAGACGCCGACGGCGACCGCGCCGGGGCCGAGCAGCGCGGCGGACTGGAGCTGGACGTGCGGGTCGGGCGACGCGAAGCACACGAGGCCGATGCGCTGGAGCTTCTGCGCGAGGTCCTGCGCCGTGAGCCCGCTCGACCCGACGCCGAACAGGTCGATGCGCGTCGCCTGCGCGACCGCCTCCGCGACCTGCTCCAGCGCGTCGAGGTCGAGCATGCGCGCCGTCTCCTCGATCGTGCGGGCCTCGTGGAACGCGATCTTCGTGACGACGTCCTGGAGCGTGTCCTCCGGGTCGATCTCGCCGTGCGCGACGTTCGCGCGCTCCTGCTCCACGGCGCGCCGGCTCGTCGCCTGCGCGAGGTCGATCCGGAACTCGGGGTAGCCCGCGTACCCGACCGCGCGGCAGAACCGGACGACCGTCGCCTGCGACGTCCCGACGAGCGTCGCGAGCTCGGTGATCGTCTTCCCGACGACGGCCGCCGGGTCGGCGAGCACGGCCTCGGCGATGCGCGCCTCGGCGGGTCGCAGGTTCGGCAGCGACTGACGGATGCGGACGAGACCGTCGGCGGCCATTCAGTCCTCCTCGGTGGGGTGCGGGTCGGCGGGCGCCGGGTCCGGCGCGCGGTCGGTCGGGTCGGACGGGTCGGTCGGGTCTGTCGGCGGGGCGTGCGGGGTGCCGAGCGTGAGCCACGGGGCGTGCCCGACGACGGCCCCCGGCTCGGTCGCGAGCCGCGCGGCGAGGTGCAGGGCGCCGTCGAGCGGCGTCCCGGCGGCGTCCACGAGCTCGACGTCGGGCCGCAGCACCGCGAGGCGCGCCCGGAACGCGCCCGTGAGCAGCGGCCCGATCGCGAGCACGCCGCCCGTCGCCGCGGCGAGCGGTGGGACGCCGTCGACCAGCGCGGCCGCGAGCGTCGTCGCGAGGTGCGTGCCCGCGCCGGCGAGGACCTGGCGGGCCACGGTGTCGCCGTCGTGCGCGGCCGCGGCGACGTCGGGCGTGAACGACGCGAGCACCTGGGCACGGTCGGCGCGCGTGTAGAGCCGGCCCGGCCACGCCGGGACGGGGCCGAAGCGCTCCGTCGCGGCGGCGAGCAGCGCCGTCGAGCCGCCGTTGTCCCGGCCGTCGTGCGCGGCGACCGCTGCGCGCAGCCCCTGCGCGCCGATCCACGAGCCCGAGCCGAGGTCGCCGAGCAGGTGCCCCCACCCGTCGACGCGGTGCCACACGTCGCGCAGGTCCGTGCCGAGCGCGATCGCACCCGTCCCGACCGCGACGACCGCCCCCGGCCGCCCGCCCAGCGCGCCGAGGTGCGCGGTGACCGCGTCGGCCGCGACCGCCGTCGGCGGCCCGCTGCCCGGCCGCACGTCGAGCACGGGGTCGCGCGGCGTCGAGGACGAGGTTGGTGTCGTCATGGGCCCCGTCACGGCACCGACCCCGTTCTCGGCGGTCGGGGGGAGGGCCGCGCGGAGGACGGCGTGGAGCTCGGCGGGGTCGCGGACGAGCGAGGCGAGGCCCGTGGCCCCGACGGCGGCCGCGGCGACGCCGTCGGCGTCGAGGGACGGGACGTGCGCGCGGAACCGGGCGAGGAGGTCGCGGACCACGTCGACCGCGTCGCTCCCCGCGGGACCGATGGCGACGGGTCGGCCGGTGAGGGTGACGTCGGGTGCGGCCACGGACGACGAGGGGGCCCCGGGGCGTCGTGCAGCGAGGCGGCTCCCCGAGCCGCCGACGTCGAGCCCGACGACCCACGCGCCGTCGGCCGTGCTCCTGCTCACGAGGGACAGTCTGGCACAAAGTTTCACGCTAGTGGTCAAGGGTGGAGATTCTTGCCAAGCGTCCGGTACCGTCCGGTTCGCCCCACGGTACGCCGCTCCGCGCGCGAGGGAACCTCGCCACGCCGCCGTGCGGCTACCCTCGCGGGGTGTCCCGACGACGACGGCCCGACCCCGTGACGATCGCCTTCACGCTCGACGAGGCGACGCCGGCGGACGACGCGCGACACGACGACGCGGCCGAGGGCGGCACACCGGACGCGCGCGCCGACGCCGACCCGGCGAGCACCGGCCCGGCGAGCACCGACCCCGCGGGACCCGCTGCCGGCCCGGCCCCCGCGGCGGCCCGGACGGCACGACGCCGCCGACGCGCCGCGGTCGGCGCGGTCCTCGCCGCGGTCCTCACGCTCGGCGGGATGGCGGCCGTGGACGCCGCCTCGTCGCGGTCGTCGACCGAGACGCAGCGCCGGTCCACCGGGGGCGTGGACGCGCTCGCGAGCGCGCCGGTCGAGGTCTGGTCGGCCCCCGGCCCGCAGGCGGGCGCCCTCGCGACGCTGCCCGGCCTCCTCGTCGTCGTGCGCGACGACGAGGCCGTCGCCCACGACCTCGACACCGGCACCGTCCGGTGGGCCGTGCCCCTGCCGCCCACGTCCCGCTGCGGCGGCGAGCTCGAGCTCGCGCTGACGGCCCCGGTGCCGGACGAGACGCTCGTGTGCGTGACCGACGACGTCCCCTCGCCGCTCGCGAGCCGGACGCTGCTCACGACGACGCCCGGCGAGGCGGTCGACACGACAGCCGCCTCGCCGGCCCCGCAGGTCACCGTGCTCGACGCCGACGGCACCGCCACGACCCGCACGCTGGACGCGGCACGCGGCTGGTCGGCACCCGGGCCGGACGGCACGGTCGCCCGCTTCCGCCGCGTCGGCGGCACGCCCGCCGCGCCCGTGCCCACCGACCCCACGACGGGCCAGCCCACCGACGTGTCGGCGGGGCGCGCCGTCGTCGTCACGCTGGAGGACGCCCGGACCGGGACCGTCCGCTGGGAGCACGAGCTGCCCTTCGTCGCCGGGGAGGGCGACTGCCGCCCGTACTCCCCCACCGAGGACACCACCTATGCCGACCTCGACAGCGGGACGGTCAGCCGCTCCGCCGGGCTCGTGGCCGTGCGGGGCTGCGGCGTCGACGCGAGGTTCACCCCCGAGGGCACGCGGGTCGACGACCCGGAGGCTCCCGCGGACGCGGTCGGGCGACTCCCGGACGACGCGCTCCTGCGCGTGGACGCCCGCGAGTCGGCAGGGGCGGACGGCACGGGTGCCGCAGCCGTGCTCGAGCCGGACGGCGCCCTCCGGTGGGAGCCGCCGGGCGAGGTGCTCGTCCCGATCGCGACGGACGGGACCGCGCGGGACCTCGTGCTCACGCGGCAGGTCACGGACCTCGTCGCGCACGACGCGGCCGGGCGCACGCGCTGGGAGACCGGGGAGGTGAACTCCCCCGAGATCGCGTACGTCGTCGCGGACGGCGTCGCGGTCGTCCTCCAGGGCATGGGCTCGGTCCTCGTCGGGGTCGACGTGGAGACCGGGCGCACCCTGTGGACCCGCGCGATCGACGAGCTGGTCGACGACGGCGCGGGGCCCACCGTGGCCCCCGGGATGCTGCACGTCGGGCAGGCGTTCACGGACGGCGCCCGCGCGCTCCTCGCCGTCTCGGCGTGGGAGGACGACGAGCACAGCACGACGCGGCTCGTCGCGCTCGACCTCCGGGACGGCGCGGTCGCGTGGAGCACCGACACGGCGACCAGCACGCGGTACGCCGCGGTGCAGGGCCGCCTGCTGCAGCTCCGCCTGGGTGACGACCCGACGGTGACCCGCCTGGGCTGAGGCACACCGCCCCGGACGCTCAGCGCGCGAGCCACTCCTTGCGCTCGGCGGGCGGGAGCTTCTCGACCGCGGCGCGCAGCACGTCGCGCGACATGGTCGTGACGTGCTCCTCGAGGAACGCGCGCAGCCGGTCGGGCTCCACGTCGCCCGCGTGGCGCAGCATCCAGCCGACGCCCTTCTGCACGTAGGGCTCCGGGTCGTCGACGAGCGCCTCGGACAGCCGGAACGTGTCGTCCACCTGCCCGCGCCGCAGGAACGCGGCGGTCGCGACGATCGCCGAGCGGCGCCGGGGCCAGTCGGGGGCGCGCGCGAGGTCGTCGAGGACGTCGCGCGGCCGGTCGAGCAGCCACGAGCCGAGCACCTGGTACGCGGTGAGGTCCACGAGGTCCCACGTGTCGATGCGGTCGTGGCGGCGCAGGAAGAGCTGGACGAGCTCGGCGTGCCGCTCGACCGTCACGCGGCGGGCGGTGGCCGCCTTGCCCATGATCGAGCACCCGCCCGCGCGCACCTCGTGCACGCGGTCCTCGAGCAGGAGCTCGATCTGGTCGACCGGCATGTCCAGCGCGCTCCTCGCGAGCGTGAACACGTCGCCCATGCGGACGCCCGCGAGCGAGTCGTCGCCCGGGAAGTGCCGCGTGTAGGCGCGACGCTGGGCCGCTGTCGCGCGCGCGAGCAGGTCGGCGCGGAAGTCGGTCGCCGTCGTGTACGGCGGCATCGTCCTTCTCCTCTCGTGCGGGCGCCCGGCCCGCGGTTCGGCGTGTCGGCGGTGCGGTCGGCGCGCGACCGCGCCGCTCAGCGCGGTGCCATGCGGATCGCGCCGTCGAGGCGGACGACCTCGCCGTTGAGCATCGGGTTCTCCACGATCGCGCGCACGAGGTGCGCGTACTCCTCCGGCCGACCGAGGCGGCTGGGGTGCGGCACCTGGGCGCCCAGCGACTCCTGCGCCGCCTCGGGCAGCGACGACATCATGGGCGTGCGGAAGATCCCCGGCGCGATCGTCATGACGCGGATGCGGTGCTGCGCGAGGTCGCGCGCGAGCGGCAGCGTCAGCCCCGCGACGCCGGCCTTCGACGCCGCGTACGCGGCCTGCCCGACCTGCCCGTCGAACGCCGCGACGGACGCGGTCTGCACGACGACGCCGCGCTCCTCGCCGTCCGGGTCCGGCCCGTCGGGGCCGAGGGGGTCGAGCGCGAGCATGCGCTCGGCCGCGAGCCGCACCACGTTGAACGTGCCCACGAGGTTGACGTCGACGACGCGGCGGAACGCGTCGAGCGCGTGGAGCCCCGACTTCCCGATCACGCGCTGCGCGAGCACGATCCCGGCGCAGCTCACGACGACGCGCGCACCGCCCAGGTCGTCCGCCGCGTCGAGCGCGCGGGCGACGTCGTCCTCGTCCGTCACGTCGGTGGGGACGAACCGCGCCGCGTCGCCCAGCGCACCGGCCACCGCCGCGCCGTCCGACGACGCGAGGTCCGCGAGGACCACCCGCGCCCCCGCCGCGACCAGAGCCTCCGCCGTCGCGCGCCCGAGGCCCGAGGCCCCACCGGTCACCAGGGCCGTCGTGCCCTCGATCCGCATCTCTCGCCCTCCGTCAGCCACGCGAGCGTCGTCGCCCGCCCCGCTGACCGTACCCAGGTGGAGCCGCTGGTCGCGAGGCCGGCCCACCGTCGGCCCTGCTCCGGACCGCGCCGAGGCCCGTCCCCGCCCACCCGTCAGTGCGTGGGCATCTCCAGGCACCCGCCGTCGGCGATCGGGCCGCCCGCGTCGAGCGTGACCGCATCAGGCGTGACCGCCCCGTACACGCACCCGCCGGGGACCGCGACGCCCACGCCGACGGTCGTCGCGGGGTCGCCGAGCGGCGTCGTGGGCCCGGTGACCTGCACGTCCTCGAAGCCCGCGTCCGCGAGCGCCGCGACGACCTCCGCGCCGTCGACGGCGGACCCGTCGGCGACCGGGTCGAGCGCTGCCTGCACCGCCGGGACGGAGCGCGCCGCCTCGGCGTCGCTCTCGGGGGTGCCGGAGCGCTGCCGGTACGCCTCGTCGGACGCGTCGAGACCGGTCTCCCGCCCGACGGCGGTCGACTCCTCGGTCGGTTCCGCCGCCGTCGTGCCGGGGTCGGCGGGGTCGTACGCGTCCGCCCACCCCTGCACGCCGACCGCCACGACCGCGACGTACCCGACGACGCCCACGCACGCGAAGATGGCGATGCCGACGACGACGCCGACCACGGCGCGCGTCACGCGCGAGGTCTCGGCGCCCGGGGTGTCGGGGTCCGGGGACGTCATGCCCCGAGTCTGGACCGGGGCGCCGCGGGTGACCAGCGCTATTCCCCCCGGGCCCCGCTGTCGCGGGTCGCCGCCCGGACGCCGTCGAGCCACCGGTCGAACTCCTCGGCGAGCTCCTGCTGCGACATGCGCAGCGCCTCGGCCGGGCTCGTCGCCTCCCGGCCGGCGACGTACAGCCGACGCACCATGTCGGTCTTCGGGGTCCACGGGCGCATCGGGCGTCCCTTCTCTCGTCCTGCGGGAAGCGCGCACATACTCCAGCACGTCGTCGCGTCGCTCGCCCGCGCTCGCGGGCCAGCGGGTCGCCGTCGGACGGACGTCACACCCGCGGTGCGAGGATGGACGCCGGCGCGCACGCGCCGGTCACCCGCGGCGAGGAGACCCCATGAGCCTGTACGACATCCCGTTCGACGCGATGGACGGGACGACGCACACGCTGCGCGAGCACGCGGACGAGGTCGTGCTCGTGGTGAACGTGGCGTCGCGGTGCGGGCTCGCGCCGCAGTACGCCACGCTCGAGGCGATGCAGGAGAAGTACCGCGACCGCGGGTTCACCGTGATCGGGTTCCCGAGCAACCAGTTCCTCCAGGAGCTCGGCAGCAACGAGGCGATCCAGGAGTTCTGCTCGCTCACCTACGGCGTGACGTTCCCCGTGGTCGACCGCGTACGCGTCAACGGGCGCCACGCCCACCCGCTATACCAGGAGCTGACGAGGACCCCGGACGCCGACGGCAAGGCGGGGCGGGTGTCGTGGAACTTCGAGAAGTTCGTCGTCCTGCCCGGCGGCGAGGTGCACCGCTTCCGGCCCCGCACGCTGCCCGACGACCCGGCGATCATCGACCTCGTCGAGGCCCACCTGCCCCGCTGACCCGGTACTCACGGCACGACGAGCGCGGGGTGCCGCGCGTCGTCGACCCGCACGACGACGTCCGCCGTCTCGCCGGGCCGGACCTCGTCGTCGTAGCGCGCGTACGCCGCGAGGGTCCACGCGTCCTCGGGCGTCGTGCGGCGCGCGAGCGTCGCGGCGCGCACCGCGAGGTGCGCCGTGAGGTCCACGGCGAGACCGCGGCCGAGCGAGAGCGACCCGTCGAGCACGACGACGAGGCCCGGCTCCGCGTCGACGTACGCGGCGCGCGTGGAGCGGCTCGTCGCGGGGTCGCGCAGGCTCGGCAGGTAGCGGCCCGGGCCGCCGGGACCGACGGCGTCGAGCACCTCCCGGTTGAGGCCCGCCACGTCGATCCACGCGTCGAGGAGCGCGTCCGGGTCCTCGCGGCCGTGCTCGAGCCGCAGCGACGCGGGGCGCCAGAAGTCCTGGACCCGCACGCGCGCGACGGGGCGACCCGCGGCGCGCAGCGGGGCGACGAGCCGGTCGGCGAGCGCGTCGGGGTGCGTGGACGGGTGCCCGTCGACGAGGAGCCGGGTCGCGCCGCCCGGTGCCCCGTCGCTCGGCGGGTGGCGCAGGACGCGCGCGACCAACCGGTCCACGAGGACGTCCTCGGTCACGGGTTCCACGCGCACCGCGCCAGGATGCCACGGCGCCGGACGCCCCCTGCCCGAGCGTGCCGCCGGCGCGATCTCACCCGCGGCGGGTAGGGCTCGGCGCGCCGCCGTCCGCTACACCGGAATGCGGCACGTCCGAATGACCGGGAGGGACCGTGGCCGGCTCAGGCACGATCGGCGGGACGACGCGGGGAGCGGGAGCGCTGCCTCCGCCCTGATCCCCCGCACCCGGCGGGCGCCTGCCCCGCCGACGACGAGGGCGCGACGACGCGCCCTCCCGCGCTCGAGCGTCGTCCGGGCCGCGGCCCGATGCCCAGCACACGGCCGGTACCGCCGCGACGGCACGGACCCTCGAAAAGACCTGGCTCCCCGGACGCCGGAGCGCGCACGCTGTCGTGGACCCCGGCGAACCCTGTCACCGCGCCGGGGCACGGAAAGGCTGGCGGAGATGACTGCTGTGGCCACACCTGGGCACGCGCCAACGACGCGGAGGCGCGACGAGCGCCCCGCCGACCGGGAGGACGGGGTCCTCGTGCGCCTCGCCGCCCACGACGACCCCTACGGGGACCCGCTCTAGCGGTACGTCGAGCCTCCCGGCTTGGTGGCGCGGACGATCGCGCCGTGCATGGCGTCCACGACCTCGTGGGTGAAGGTGACCTCGGCGTCGACGAACCCGGCGGCCGCGAGGCCGTCGAGGTACTCGGACCGCGAGAGCGCGCCGGCGACGCAGCCGACGTGGCTGCCGCGCTCGGCGCGCTCGGCCGGGGTGAGGTGGTCCTCCGCGACGACGTCGGAGACGCCGACGCGCCCGCCCGGGGCCAGGACCCGGAACATCTCGGCTAGCACGGCCTCCTTGTCCGTGGAGAGGTTGACGACGCAGTTCGAGATGACGACGTCGACGCTCGCGTCGTCGAGCGGCAGGTCCTCGATGGTGCCCTTGCGGAACTCGACGTTGGTCGCGCCCGCCTCGTCGGCGTTGCGCCGCGCGAGGTCGAGCATCTCGTCGGTCATGTCGACGCCGTAGGCGAACCCGGTCGGGCCCACGCGGCGGGCGGAGAGCAGGACGTCGATCCCGCCGCCGGAGCCGAGGTCGAGCACGCGCTCGCCCTCGCGCAGCTCGGCGACGGCGGTCGGGTTGCCGCACCCCATGCTCGCCAGCACCGCGGTCTGCGGCAGGTCCGTGACCTGCCGCGCGTCGTACAGGCCGGACCCGAACACCGGCACCTGCGGGGCGGGACCGCAGCACGACGACGAGGTCGCGCAGCACCCGTCCTCCGCCGGTGCCCCTGCCGCGGCGACCCCCGCCGCCTCGGCGTACCTCGCCCGGACCTGCTCGCGCACCTCGTGGTCGACGGCCATGACGGAACCCCTCTCGTATAGACGAACTTCGATACGAGAACCGTGGAGCACGCATCGACGGTTGTCAATACGTGTGGGACGATGGGGCCATGACCACCCTTCTGCCCATCGCCGCGACGAGCGACGGGTGCTGCGCCCCGGCCGACGGCGGCGGGCTGACCGTCGAGGCGGCGCGGGACGTCGCCGCCACGTTCAAGGCGCTGGGCGACCCCGCGCGCGTGCGCCTGCTGTCGATCATCGCCGCGCGACCCGACGGCGAGGCGTGCGTGTGCGACCTCACCGACCCGCTCGGCCTGTCCCAGCCGACGGTGTCGCACCACATGACCACGCTCGCCCGCGCCGGCCTCGTCACGCGCGAGCAGCGCGGCAGGTGGGCCTACTTCGCGATCGCCCCCGGGGCACGAGACCTCGTGACGGGCGCCGTGCGCGCGGTGCTCGCCGACGAGCCGGCGGCCGTCCGGTGACCGACGCGACGCCGCGACCGAGCGTGCTGTTCGTGTGCGTGCACAACGCCGGCCGCTCCCAGATGGCCGCCGGGTTCCTTCGCGAGCTCGGCGGCGGTGCGGTCGAGGTCCGCTCGGCCGGGTCGATGCCCGGCGACCGGATCAACCCCGTCGCGGTCGAGGCGATGCGCGAGGTCGGGATCGACATCGCCGACCAGCAGCCCCGGGTGCTCGCTCCCGCGGCGGTGGAGGCGTCCGACGTCGTCGTCACCATGGGGTGCGGCGACGCGTGCCCGTACTACCCCGGCACGCGCTACGAGGACTGGGAGCTCGACGACCCCGCCGGACGGGACCTCGACGCCGTCCGGACCATCCGCGACGAGATCCACGCCCGCGTGGTCGCCCTCCTGGAGTCCCTGGGCGTCGCGCCCGCGGACGTCGGAGGGTCGGAGGCGAGCGGCGGCCCGGTGGAGGGCCGCGCCGGCTGATCCCCCCACGAGCACGGCCCCGTGGCCGTCGGGCTCGCCCGCCCCGGAGGACCCTCAGTCGGGCCGCCCGCCGCGCTCTCGGCGTCGCGCGACGCCCCGGGCCTGCCCCTCGTGGATGTCGCTCACCCACTCCCAGCCGGGCCGGGCCGACGGGCCGACCCGCGGGTCGTCGGGCGTGGTCCCGTCGCGCAGGGCGTGCACGTAGGCGCGGTCCAGGTCGATCCGGCCACGGACCTGGTCGGCCCCGCAGACGGACCCGTGGCCCGGGACGAGGACGGTGACGTCGCCTGACAGGTCGTCGAGCACCCCGAGGCCCACGAGGTACTCCTCGACCGGGTCGTCGGCCTTCTCCAGGTCGTCGAGCATGGGGACGAAGAGGTCGGAGAGCATGTCGCCGGCGGCGAGGACGCCGCACCCCTCGACGAGCAGGGCGGCATGGCCGGGCGAGTGCGCCGGGTGCTCGACGACGCGCACGTCCGGGCCGTCCCACGGGACCCGCGCGCTCCCGGCGGGCAGGGCGGTCACGAGGCCGAACCCGTCCAGCGGTGTCTCGTCGGCGATCTCCGGCGGCAGGGCCTCGACGACGCGCTCCCTCCAGCCCGGCTGCGACCGCAGGTCGCGCATCGCGGCCGCGCAGCGGGCCGTCCCGTACCGGGGGACGTCCCCCAGCACGGGGTGCCACAGCACGTGGTCCCAGTCCGGGTGCGTCGAGAAGCCCGCCACGACCGGCCGGCCGAGCTCGCGCAGGTCGTCGGCGAGGCAGGTCATCTCGGAGACCGTCAGCCCCGGGTCCACGAGCAGGACGCCGGTCCGCCCCTCGACGACGACCGTGTTGTTCTGCAGCAGCTCGCTCTGATGGACCAGGACCCCCGGCGCCACCTGTGTCAGCATCGGTGCCTCCTCCCGCTCGTCCGACCTGATGTCCGACCGTGGTGCGGGGCAGGACTCATCGCCGGGCGCAGAACCTCGCCACGCACGGGAGAGGCAGGGCGACCGTGACCGTCCGGCCCGTCCACGACGGTCCACGCCGCCGCGTCGCGACGCTCAGCGCGCGGGCCACGCTCCGCGCAGGGGCGCCAGCCCTTCCTCGACGTAGGCCGCGATGGGCCGCGTGCCGCCGTCGGAGTACCAGCTCTCGAGTGCCGCGAAGTAGCCGAACACGACCGCGTGCGCGGCGACCGCCGCCTGGACGGGGCTCATGGCGCCCCGCGCGGCCAGGAGCGGCGCGACGCGCTGCGCGGCCCGGTCGAGGGTCGCGAGGGCTGCCGCGCGCACGGACGGCTCGAGGAAGAAGTACCGCACGCGGCGCCACGGGCTGCGCTCGGCGAGCGGCGCGTCGTCCGGCCCGGCGCCGCCTGCCGCCTCGTACGCACGGACCACCCCGAGCATGCTGCCCACGGGGTCGGTGGGGTCGACGAGCTCCTCCAGCTGGGCGGGAGTCATGCTGTCGAACTCGTCGGCGACGAGCAGCCCCTCCTTGGTGCCGAAGTAGCGGTAGACGGACGACGGCGAGACCTCGGCGGCCGCCGCGATCTCCTCGATCGTCACCGCGGCGAACCCGCGCTCGTCGAAGAGGTCGAGCGCACGTTCCTGGATCGTCGTCATGGCGGTGCGACGCCACTGCTCACGGAGGCCTGGCATACGCCCGACCCTACCGCTCCTGACAGTCACTGTCAGAAAGGGGTTGACTCGCGCGCTCGTCTGCGTACAGTCCCGTGCTATGAGACAGTCACTTTCAGAAACGATCGACCGTCGCACCGCCGCCCTCGCCTGGGCCGGGCTCGCGCTCACCGTCCTCGCGGCGGCGTACCCGGTCGTCGACCGCGCGACCACCGGCCTGCTCGCGGACCACGTCCGTGCCGGCTACCCCGCGTACGGGACCGCGGAGGTGGACGCCGCGGTCACCGCGTACGTCGCGATCCTGGCCGTCGTCGGCGTCCTCGGGGTGGTCGGCTGGCTCCTGACGCTGCGTGCGGCACGCACCGACGCCCGCTGGGGCCGCTGGCTCGCGGCCGGGCTCCTCGTCGCGGGAGCAGGGGTCGCGCTCGCCGGGCTCACGGTCGTCGACACGTCCGGGGACGTCGGCCTCGCGCCCGCGCTCGCCTGGCTCCTCGTGCTCCCGTGCCTGCCCGGCCTCGCCGTCGTCGCCCTCCTGTGGAGGCGACCGTCGTGACGCCGGCCCGCCGCGGCCCGGCCCGGGTCCCCGCCGCGCTCGGCGCGCTCAAGCGCGCGCTGTACCGCGACGGGCGGCCCGGGCGGGTCGCCCGCCTGTGGAACCGCGTCGACGCCGCCCTGTACGCCGCAGGCGTCGGGGTCCCTCGCCAGGCGGCGACGCTCGAGGTCGTGGGCCGGGTCTCCGGCCGCCCCGTCACCACGCCCGTCGCCGTCGCGGACGTCGACGGCGTCGACCACCTCGTCTCGATGCTCGGCCCGCGCGCGGGCTGGGTCCGCAACGTCGAGGCGTCCGGCGGCCGGGCCGTGCTGCACCGACGCGGCCGCGCGACCCCCGTGCGCCTGGAGCCCGTCCCCGTCGCCGCACGACCTCCCGTGCTCCGCCGCTACGCGGCCGTCGCGCCCGGTGCGCGCCCGCACCTCGGCGTCGGGAAGTCGCCCACGCCCGCCGAGCTGGCGCGCATCGCGCCCGACCACCCCGTGTTCCGCGTCGTGCCGGACCCGGAAAAGGGGCCCACCACCGGCGTCGCGCGTGGCAGGGTGGGCCGATGACGACGGTCAGGCAGGTCCAGGTCACGTTCGACTGCGCGCAGCCCGAGCGCGTCGCCCGGTTCTGGTGCGAGGTGCTGGGCTACGTCCCGCCCTCGCCGCCCGAGGGGTTCGCCACGTGGGACGACGCGAACGCCGCGCTGCCGCCCGAGCAGCGGGACGCGTGGTTCGCGTGCAGCGACCCCACGGGCGTCGGCCCGCGGCTGTTCTTCCAGCGCGTCCCCGAGGGCAAGGTCGTGAAGAACCGCGTGCACCTCGACGTCCGGGTGGGCACGGGCCTCGCGGGTGCCGAGCGCCTCGCGGCGCTCGAGGCGGAGCGCGACCGGCTCCTGGCGCTCGGCGCGACGTGCGTGCGCGTCATGCTCGCCGACGAGGAGAACGAGTCGTGCATCGTCATGCAGGACGTCGAGGGCAACGAGTTCTGCCTCGACTGACCGTCGCCACGCCACGGTCAGCCCTCGACGACGACACCCCGCCGCGGCTCAGCGCATGAAGGGCTCGAAGATCGCGGCCACCGCCGCCGCGGCTCGCTCGGAGTCCTTCTCCGCGATCGCCTCGACCAGCTCGTGGTGGCGGCGGTGCGCCGCGGCCTCGTCGCCGGTCTCGTCGTCGCGCATGTGGACCGCGAACACGTCGAGCATGCTCGAGTAGAGCGTCACGTACAGCGGGTTGTGCGTCGCCACGACGATCGCGCGGTGCAGGTCGAGGTCGGCGGCGGCGCGCGCGTCGAGGTCGCCGGTCGGCCACGTCGCCTCCCGCCGGTCGCGCAGGTCCCGGAGCGCGGTGACGTCGTCGTCCGACCGGCTCGCGGCGGCCAACGACGCCGCGGTGCTGTCGAGGGCGAGGCGCAGCTCGAGGTAGTGCCGACGGCTGCCGCCGGCGAGCTGGCGCTCGAGCGTGCCCGTGAGCTCGGAGCGGGAGATGACGAACGTGCCGCGCCCCTGCT
Source organism: Cellulosimicrobium composti (assembly GCF_010287905.1). Taxonomy (NCBI): domain Bacteria; kingdom Bacillati; phylum Actinomycetota; class Actinomycetes; order Micrococcales; family Promicromonosporaceae; genus Cellulosimicrobium; species Cellulosimicrobium composti. The sequence goes on along the minus strand of NZ_JAAFAN010000003.1, from coordinate 85,299 downwards.
CGCGGCGCAGCAGGCCGGCGTGCACGAGCGACTGGAGCGCCTCACGGACGGTGTTGCGCCCGATGCCGAACTCCGCGACGAGCGCGGGCTCGGTCGGGATGCGCTCGCCGACCGGCCAGCGCCCGGACACCACCTCCTCGCGGAAGCGCGCCGCCGCCTGGTCGATGAGCCCTACTCGACGCATGGGCTGCCGTGTGACAGACTCCTCGCGATTCATCCCATGATCCCATGATCGGCCGACCGGACATCGGAGTCTAGCGTGGCGACCCTCACCCCCTCGCGCACCCCCGCACGGCGCGGTCACCAGCTCGCGTGGGCCGGGCTCGCGGTCGCCCTCACGGCGCTCAACCTGCGCACGGCCGTCACCGGCTTCACCCCGCTCCTGGAGACCATCGGGGCCGACCTCGGGTACGGGGTGACGGTCGCGGGCCTGCTCGGCACCGTGCCCGCGGTGTCGTTCGGCGCGTTCGGGTTCCTCGCCCCGCTCGTCACGCGACGGTTCGGCCTCGAGCGCACCGCCGCCGTCGCGCTCGGCCTGACCGCGCTCTCGCTCGTGCTGCGCGCGCTCTCCCCCACCACGACGGCGCTCGTCGCGTCGACCGTGGTCGCGCTCGCCGGGATCGGGGCGGCGAACGTCGTCATCGTGCCCCTGGTCAAGGCGTGGTTCCCCGACCGGATCGCCCTGTGGACGTCGCTCTACCTGATCCTCATGCAGACGGGCCAGTTCGTCGCCCCGCTCCTGGCGGTGCCCGTCGCCGACGCGACGACCTGGCGGGTCTCGGTCGGGGTCTGGGCACTGCCCGCCGCGGTGGCGGCCGCCGTCTGGCTCGTGCTGGCCGCCCGGCTGCGCGCCGACCACCACGCCCCCGCGACCCCGACCGCCGCCGTCGCGCGCCTGCGGGTCGGCCGGTCGTCCACGGCGTGGGGTCTCGTGGTCCTGTTCGCGGCGATCTCGCTGTCCAACTACGGGATCATCACGTGGGTCCCCGCCGTGCTCACCGACGCCGGGGGCAGCACGGCCCTGGGCGGCACGATGGTCGCGCTCTACTCGGCCTGGGGCATGGCGGCCGCCCTCGTCGTGCCGCACCTGGCCACCCGCCTGCGGAACCCGTTCGTCGTGGTGGTCGTGTGCGCGGTCGTCCTCGTCGCCGGCTACGTGGGGCTGCTCGTGTCCCCGCTCGGCGGGACGGTGCTGTGGATGTGCGCGCTCGGCGTCGGGGTGAGCACCTTCCCGCTCTGCATGACCCTCATCAACCGGCGGACCAGGACGCCGCAGTCCGCGTCCGCCGTGTCGGGCTTCGTCCAGGGGATCGGCTACGGGCTCGCGTGCCTCGGCCCGATCGGCCTGGGCCTGCTGCGCGAGGCGACCGGCTCGTGGACGGTCCCGCTCCTCGCGCTCGCCGCCACCGCCGTCCCGGGAGTGATCGGCGGCTGGTTCGCGTGCCGCCCCCGCTTCGTGGAGGACGCCGCGCCACCGGCGCCCGAGCCCCGCACCGCCACCCCATGATCCCGTGGGGCCCCGTGCGCCTGCCCCGTGCCCCCTGACCCCGTGACGCCGCAGCACCTGCCGACGCAACGCCGTCGAACACGAGCTTCCTCGCCGCCGAGAACGGGGTTGGTGTCGTTATCGGGCGGATAACGACACCAACCCCATGTTCGGCGGGATGCCTAGGTGAGCACGACGGCGGCGACGCCCGCCGCGACGGCCAGCGGCGCGAGGACGAGGCCCTGGCGCACCACGTGCCAGGGCGGCGGCGGCCCGTGCTCGAACGCGTGCCGGCGGTACTGCTGCCACCACAGCACGGTCGCGAGCGACGCCCACGGCGTGACGAGCGGCCCGGCGTCCACGGCGACGAGGAGCGTCGCGAGCCGGTCGACGCTCTCGCCCGCGGCGGGGAGCAGCGCGAGGAACGCGGGCAGGTTGTTGACGAGGTTCGCCGCGACGACGCCGGTCGCGGCGAGTCGCGCGAGGTCGCCGGGCCCGTCGCCGGTGCCCGCGACGGCCGCGAGGAGGTCGCCGAGACCGTGCGCGTGCCACGTCTCGACGAGCACGAAGAGCGCGGCGACGACGATCGCCGACCGCCACGGCAGCATGTCCCGAACCGGCACGAGAGGCCGCACGCGGCGCCACCACGTCGCGAGGCCGAGCACCGCGGCGCCGGCGAGCGCGGTCGGCGCGACCGGGAGCTCGACCGCGAACGCGACGGCGAGCAGCGCCACGACGGCCGCGGTGACGACCAGCAGGACCCGGTCGGGCGGCGTCGGTCCGGTGCCGGTGAGCACGAAGCGCCCGCGCAGGTGGCGCCCGTGCAGCGCGAGGAGCACGACGACCGTCACGCCGAGGACCGCGAGCGCCGGCGCCCCCATCGCCCCGACGTACCCGGCGCCGAACCGGTGCGCGGCGAGCAGGTTGGTGAGGTTCGAGACGGGCAGGAGCAGCGAGGCCGTGTTGGCGAGCGCGAGGACGGTGAGCGCCAGGGGCAGGGGCCGCGTGCCCGTGCGCCGCGCGAGGGCGAGCACGACGGGCGTCACGAGCACCGCCGTCGTGTCGAGCGAGAGCACGACGGTGCTCGCGGTCGCGAGGACGACGACGAGCGCCCACAGCGCGATCCGCCGCCCCCGGGCGAGGCGCGCCGCGCGCTCCGCGACGGCGTCGAACAGGCCCGCCCCGGCGCACAGCTCGGCGACCACGGTGATGGCCAGGAGGAACACGAGCACCGGGCCGGTGCGGGCGAGCAGGTCGCGCGCGTCGGCGGCGGGGAGCAGTCCCGTCGCGGGGAGCGCGACGACGACGACCGCGGCGACGAGCCACGGCGGCACCCGGCGACGGGCGCCGGGCGCGCTCACGCCGCGCCGCCGCGCGGGACGGCGAGGCGAGCGGGGTGGAGACCTCGCGCGTCGGGACGGCGGGGGCGGAGCGGGATCACGTCGTGATCGTAGGGCGCCGGCGACGTCGTGACGGCCGCCCCGCGCACGCGCCGAGCGGGACCGCGTCCGGGTGCCGGGGGACGGTCAGCGGTCCCGGAGGGCGCGTTCGGGCGCGAGGTCCTGCGTGCCGAGCACGCGCGTCAGGGCGAGGCGGTCGGCGTCGACCGTGCCGGGCTCCGCGGTGTAGACCATGACGCGCAGGTCGTCGCCCTCGACGACCAGGGTGTCGCAGTCGAGCGTGATGCGGCCGACGTCGGGGTGCTCGATCTCCTTGCGGCGCGGCTGCTCGCCGCCGGGGTGGAGCCCGACGGTGTCCCACAGCCCGGCGAACCGGTCGCTCCGGGCGGCGAGGGCGCGCGCGATCCGCCGGGGCCGCGGGTCGGCGGGGTACCGCGCGGCGGTCAGGCGCAGGTCGGCGACGAGGCGGGCCTCGAGGTCGGCACGCTCCTGCGGGGTCGAGACGGCGCGCGTACCCGGGCCGACGAGGTGGCGCCACAGGGCGTTGCGCTCGATCCCGCGCCAGGTGGTCGTCGCCCCCATGAGCGCGTCGTAGGAGGCGTTCGCGACGAGCAGCGTCCACGTCGCGTCCCAGACCGCGACGGGCGTGTGGTCGAGCCGGTCGAGGAGCCGTTGCACGCTCGGCGTGATCCGCGCGGGCACGAGGTGGCCGCCCGGGGCGGCGTGGCCCGCGAGCCGGAACAGGAGCTCGCGCTCGCCGTCGGTCAGCCGGAGCGCGCGGGCGAGGGCCTCGACCACCTGGACGGACGGCGCCGTCGACCGGCCCTGCTCGAGCCGCGTCAGGTAGTCGACCGAGATGCCCGCGAGCCCCGCGAGCTCCTCCCGGCGCAGCCCTGCCGCGCGACGGTGCGGGCCGCGCGGCAGCCCGACGGCCTCCGGAGCGACGCGGTCGCGCCACTGCCGTACCGCCCGGCCCAGGTCCCACTCGTCCACCCGGCCAGTGTGCGCCGCCCGCGGGGCTCGTGTCGTGGTACTGCCGGTCCTACGACGGACGGACGACTTCATCACGGCCGGAGGGCGCGCGAGCCTCGTGGCATGACCACGACACTCATCACCGGAGCGAACAAGGGTCTCGGCAAGGAGACCGCCCGCCGCCTCGTCGCCGCGGGCCACACCGTCTACGTGGGCGCGCGGGACGAGGCGCGCGGCCGCGCGGCCGCCGACGAGGTCGGCGGGCGCTTCGTCCTGCTCGACGTGACCGACCAGGCCTCGGTCGACGCGGCGGTCCGCCGGATCGAGGCGGACGGCGGGCTCGACGTGCTCGTGAACAACGCCGGCGTGGAGGGCCGCCTGCCGGACAACGGCATCGTGCCCGCGGAGGACACCACGGCGGACGTCGTGCGCGAGGTCTTCGAGACGAACGTGCTCGGCGTCGTGCGCGTCACGCACGCGTTCCTGCCGCTGCTGCGGCGGTCCGCGGCGCCCGTGGTCGTCAACGTGTCGAGCGGCCTCGCGTCGCTGACGTGGCTGAGCGACCCGGAGAGCCACACGCACTTCTACCCCGGCGTCGCGTACCCGGCCTCGAAGGCGGCGGTCAACGTCGTCACGATCCAGCTCGCCAAGGCGTTCCCCGCGATGCGGGTCAACGCGGTCGAGCCCGGCTACACCCGGACCGACCTCAACGGCCGCACCGGCACCCAGACGGTCGAGGAGGGCGCGGAGATCATCGTCCGCATGGCGCAGGTCGGTCCCGACGGCCCGACCGGCACCTTCACCTCGGTGCACGGCCCGCTGCCCTGGTAGGGGCGGTCGGGCCGGGCCGCGGCGGTCAGGGCGTCGCGGGGGCGAGGGCCGTCGGGGCGGCGTCCGCCGCACGCTCGCGCAGGCGGGCGCGATAGCGCAGCGGGGACTCGCCCACGACCCGTTTGAACGCGGTGCTGAACGCACTCTCCGAGCCGTAGCCGAGCCGCTGCGCGAGCTCACCCACGCGTGCGTCGTCCTCGCGCAGCGCCCGCCGGGCGAGGAGCATGCGCCACTGCGTGAGGTACGCGAGGGGAGGCATCCCCGCGACGTCCCGGAACCGCTCCGCGAACGAGGTGCGGGACATCGCGACCGCACGGGACAGCTCGTCGAGCCGCCACGCCCGCGCCGGCTCGGCGTGCATCCGGTCGAGCGCCGGGCGCAGCCGGTCGTCGGTGAGCAGGCGCAGGAGGCCCGCGGAGAGGTCGGGCCGCCCGGCGTAGGCCCGCAGGAGCCCGAGCAGCAGGAGCCGCGCGTGCTGGCGGATCGCGAACGCCGCGCCCGGCCGCGCCCCGCCGGCCTCGTCGAGCAGCCGGAGCAGCGTCTCGCGCAGCCCGTACGCGTCGGCGTCGTGCGCACGGACCACCGCGACGGGCGGGAACGACCCCGTGAGGAGGGTCCGGCCCGCCTCGTTGAGGCGGACGCACCCGCCGAGCAGCACGTCGTCGCCCGGGGCGCGGGTCGTGAACGGGGGCGACGCGAAGTCCGACTCGGGGCCCACCTCGGTGCGCGGCTCCTCGCCGGTCTCGAGCTCGACCCAGGACCGGCCCACGAGGATCGCGACGTCGCCCGGGGCGAGCGCGACCGGTGCCTCGACGCCGTCGGTGCGCAGGGTCGCCGCGCCGTCGAGGAGCGCGAAGAACTTGATCGGGTCGCTGATCCGGCCCCGCGACCGCCAGGCGCCGCGCGCGACGACGCCGCCGGTCAGGAGGCTGTCGACCTCGACGAGGTCGCACAGCTCGGTGAGGTGGTCGATGGTGCTCTCCGTACTCTCGCTCAAGAAATGCGGTCCGTCACGTATTCAGCGTACGGCCTCGGGGCGTGAGGCTGGAGTCGTTCATCACCACACCAGGAGGACCGCGATGGAATACCGCCCCCTCGGCCGCACCGGGATCCAGGTCAGCCCGTTCGCGCTCGGCGCCATGATGTTCGGCGCGCTCGGCAACCCCGACCACGAGGACTCGGTCAAGATCGTCCACCGGGCGCTCGACGCCGGGATCAACCTCGTCGACACCGCCGACGTCTACTCCGGCGGCGAGTCGGAGGAGATCGTCGGCAAGGCCCTCCAGGGCCGCCGCGACGACGTCGTGCTCGCCACCAAGGCCGGCCTCCCCGTCGGGCACGACCCGCGGGACCCGCAGGCGCGCCCGCGCCCCAACACCTCGGGCGCGTCCCGGCGCTACCTGACCCGGGCGCTCGAGGCCTCGCTGCGCCGGCTGCGCACCGACTACGTGGACGTCTTCCAGGTCCACCGGCCGGACCCGGGGACCGACCTCGAGGAGACCCTCGCGGTGCTCACCGACCTCCAGCGCGAGGGCAAGATCCGCGCGTTCGGCACCTCGTCGATGCCCGCGTCCGACATCGTCCGCGCGCAGTGGGTCGCCGAGCGCCGCGGGCTCGGGCGCCCGCGCACCGAGCAGCCGCCGTACAGCATCCTCGACCGCGGGATCGAGCGCGAGGTCCTCCCGGCCCTGCAGGAGTACGGGATGGGTGCGCTCGTGTGGTCGCCGATGGCGGGCGGGCTCCTCACGGGCCGCTACCGCAAGGGGCAGGCCGCCGGCACGCACCGGTCCCGGTTCGGGTTCCGGCACCTGTCCGACGAGGCCCGCCTCGCCGCGGTCGAGTCCCTCGTGGGCGTCGCCGACGAGGCCGGGATCGCGCTGCGGCACCTGGCGCTCGCGTTCGTCGTCGCGCACCCGGGCGTGTCGGCGGCGCTGATCGGCCCGCGCACCATGGAGCAGCTCGACGACCTGCTCGCCGGCGCCGAGACCGCGCTGAGCGACGACGTCCTCGACCGGATCGACGCGATCGTGCCGCCCGGGACGGACGTCGGGACGCTCGACCAGGCCTACCGGACCCCGGCCCTCACCGCGCCGGCGCTGCGCCGCCGGCCGGTGGCGGAGCGCCGGGCGGCCTGACCCCGCTCGGGGGGCGGTGCGCTCGCCGCCCCCGGGCGGGGCACCGCGGCCGGCGGGCGAGGCGTGGGTGGTCGGCGCGAGGATGGAGCATGCTGCTCGCCGAGGTCGCCGCCACGTCCGACGCCGTCGCCGCCACGCGCTCACGCCTCGCGAAGCGCGCGGCCATCGCCGACCTGCTGCGCCGCGTCGCGGACGACGCGCGGGACGCCGCGCGCGACGAGATCGAGATCGCCGTCGCGTACCTCGCGGGCGAGCTGCGCCAGCGGCGCACGGGGCTCGGGTGGCGCTCGCTGCGCGACCTGCCCTCCCCTGCGCAGGCTCCGAGCCTCACGCTGACCGACGTCGACGCCGCGTTCGCGCGCATGGCCGGGCTCTCGGGTCCCGGCTCGGCGACGGCCCGCCAGGCGGAGGCCGCGACGCTGTTCGGCGCCGCGACCGCGCGCGAGCAGGCCCTCCTCGCGGGACTCGTCTCGGGCGAGCTGCGCCAGGGCGCCCTCGACTCCGTCGTGGTCGACGCCGTCGCCGAGGCCGCGGGGGTCCCCGCGGACGCGGTGCGCCGCGCCGTCATGCTCGCGGGTGCGACGGGACCGGTCGCACGCGCCGCGCTCACCGCCGCGAGCCCCGAGGCCGCGCTCGACGCGCTCGCGACGTTCCGCCTCACCGTCGGCCGCCCCGTGCGGCCGATGCTCGCGCAGTCCGCGCCGGACGTCGCCGCCGCGCTCGACAAGCTCGGCGCCGCTCCCCCGCCCGGCGGTGACGAGGCCGCCGGGACCGGGGACGCGCCGTCGGGCACCCCGGTGGCGGTCGACGTCAAGCTCGACGGCATCCGCGTCCAGGTGCACCGCGACGGCGACGACGTGCGCGTCTTCACGCGCTCGCTCGACGACGTCACCGAGCGCGTCCCGGAGATCGTCGCCGCCGTGCGCGACCTCGGGCCCCGCACGCTCGTGCTCGACGGCGAGGCGCTCGTCGTCGGACCCGACGGCGTCCCGCGCCCCTTCCAGGAGACCGCCGCGCGCTCGGCGACCCAGGGCGAGCGCAGCGCCGCGCAGGAGGCGGAGCTCGCGGCGGCGCTCGAGCTGTCCCCGTTCTTCTTCGACGTGCTGCACGTGGACGGCCGCGACCTGCTCGACGAGCCCCTGCGCGACCGGCTCGCCGTGCTCGACGACGTCACCGGGCGCCACGCCGTCCGCCGCCTCGTCACGGGCGACCCGGACGCCGCGACGACGTTCTTCGAGAGCGCGGTCGCGGAGGGCCAGGAGGGTGTGGTCGTGAAGTCGCTCGACGCGCCCTACGCGGCCGGGCGGCGCGGCGCGGGCTGGGTGAAGGTCAAGCCGCGGCACACGCTCGACCTCGTGGTGCTCGCCGTCGAGAAGGGCTCGGGCCGGCGCAGCGGGTGGCTGTCGAACATCTGGCTCGGCGCGCGCGACCCCGACGGCGGGTTCGTCATGCTCGGCAAGACGTTCAAGGGCATGACGGACGAGATGCTCCAGTGGCAGACCCGCCGGTTCCGCGAGCTGCAGACGTCGGACGACGGGTACGTCGTGCACGTGCGCCCCGAGCAGGTCGTCGAGATCGCGTTCGACGGCCTCCAGCGCTCCACACGCTACCCGGGCGGCCTCGCGCTGCGGTTCGCGCGCGTCGTCCGCTACCGCGACGACAAGACCGCCGCCGAGGCCGACACGATCGAGACCGTCCGGGCGCTCGCCACCTGACGAGGGCCCGGACGCGCGCGTGCCCGCGTCGCGGCACGAGGCCACGACGCGGGCACGCGTCCGGTCGGGTCAGCAGGTCGGGATCGTCACCGTCTGCTCGACCGTCTGCTCGCCGTCCTCGCCCGTCGCGGTCACGGTGACCACGAGGTCGCCCGTCGCCGTCCTGGCCGCGAACGACTGGTACGCGTTCGCACCCGGCGCGACCGCGGCGAACGACTTCGACCCGAGCGCGCTCGCGAGCTGCACGTCCACCGGCCCGTCGGACGTGTTGGTCGCCCGGACCGCGACGTACGGCTTCCCGGCGAGGCAGCGCGGGCTGACCTCGACCGTGACGAGCTCGACGTCGGCCGGCGCCTCCAGTGCGTCGATCGCGCCCTGGAGCGCGAGGCGTGCGTCGCGCAGCGCCTCGTCGGACGCCGACGCGTCGTCGCGCGTCGCGGTCGCCGCCGCGAGCGCGTCGCGGAACGCCTGCCACGACTCGGGGCTGTACCCCTCGTCGGTCAGGGCCTCGGCGCTCGTCACGAGGTTCTCGAGACGACGCCGCTCGGCGGGCACGAGCTGGTCGGTCGCGAGCGCGAGGCGTCGCGCCCGCTCGTCGACCTGCGCCTGGCCGGCGCCGGTGGCGGCGAGCAGCGAGCGCGCCGCGGCGAGCTCGCGCGAGAACACGCGCGCGTCGATCCACACGTACCGCTCGACCTCGGCCTCGAACGCGGCGGCCTCGTCCACGAGGCCCGCGAGCGCGGCGGTGTCCGCGGGCGGGACCTCCGTCTCGTAGGCGTCCGTGAAGAAGGTCATGCTGTCGAGGTTCGCGACGTACGGGTGGTTGGCGTACGCCTCGGTGGACAGGCGCACGAACACCTCGTGCGTGCCGCGCACCGGGGTCGGCAGGTCGACCGTGGCGACGCCGTCCTCGGTCCAGTTCGGGCCCGTCGTCGGCAGCGGCACCGTGACGAACGGCTCGCCCGGGTCGGCCGGGTCGAACTCGTCGAGGTACACCGACAGCGCCGAGTTGTTCCCGGACCGGTTCGAGTTGTGCACGTAGTGGACCGAGAGCTGGTCGAGCGAGCCCGAGCCGAGGTCGATCTCGCCGTACGCGAGCCAGTCCCCGTCCGCGGTGCCGCCGACGTTCGTCACCGGACCGGTCGACCACGTCGACGACTCGTTCTTCAGCCCGCCGCCCGAGTTCTCGGTCCAGGCCTCCGACTCGACGACGACCCTGCTCGGTCCGCCCGGCGCGAACGTCATGCTGTCGAGGTTCGCGACGTACGGGTGGTTGGCGTACGCCTCGGTGGACAGCCGGACGAACACCTCGTGCGTGCCCTGCACCGTCTCCGGCAGGACGATCGTGGCGACGCCGTCCTCGGTCCAGTTCGGGCCCGTCGTGGGCAGCGGCACGGTCGCGAACGGCTCGCCCGGGTTCGCCGGGTCGAACTCGTCGAGGTACACCGACAGCGCCGAGTTGTTCCCGGACCGGCCCGAGTTGTGCACGTAGTGCACGGAGAGCTCGCCGAGCGGCACGTCGCCGAGGTCCACCTCGCCGTACGCGAGCCAGTCGCCGTCCGCGGTGCCACCGACGTTCTTCACCGGACCGGTCGACCACGTGGAGGACTCGTTCTTGAGCCCGCCGCCCGAGTTCTCGGTCCAGTCCTCGGCCTCGATCGTCACCGACTGCGGTGCGCCGGGGGTCGTCGCCGGGTCCTCGGCGTCGAACCGGAACCAGTCGAAGTTGCCGACCCAGCTGCGCCCGGACGGCGCGAGGAGCTCGAACGTCACGACCTTCGCGTCGACGAGCGCCTGGACGTCTCCGAGCGGGACCGTCACCTCGGTGTACTTGCCCCAGCCGCTCGTACCCGTCAGGTCGACGGTCGCGACCACGGGGCCGTCGATCTCGCCCGCGTGCACGCGCACGGTGCTGGGCGTGTCCGTCGGGGCGAAGCTCGTGTCGTACCGGACGGTGAGGAAGCGCGGCTGCGCCGGTCCCGCGGCGGTCTCGAACGTCATGTCGCGGTACTGGACCCACGACCCGGAGCGGACGCCGCCGAGGTTCCCGGACGAGTTGTTCGCCTCGTTCTTCAGCTCGCCGCCGGACCACGCCTCCGACTTCTCGGCCTCGAGCGTGCGGAACCCGCCGCCCGTGAGGTCGAGCGCGTCGATCGCGGCACCGAGCCGGTCCGCGGCGTACCGCAGCGCGACGCTCGTCGCCGCCTCGTCCGCGAGGAGCTCCTGCGCGGTGGACAGCGCGGTGGAGAACCGGTCGAACGTCACGGACGAGTAGTTCCCGTGGCGCACGAGCACCGCGTCGTCGACGAGCTCGGCCAGCGCGTCGCGCTCGGCGGCCGCGACGGACAGGCGCAGCGGCGAGAGCACCGACACACCCTGCCCGCGCAGGGACGCCGCGGCGACGCCGTCGGCGAGGGCCTCGTCACGCAGGTGGACGAAGAACCGCGCGTCGGCGGACGCCGTCCCTGTGAGCGTGACGGTCAGCGCGGTCGGCGACGCGACCGTCACGGCCGCGGTGACGCCGTCGGGCAGCCCGACGACGCTCGCCGCGCCGCTCGCGACGAGGTCCGTGCCGGCGTCCGCGGCGAACCGCGCGCCGTCGAGCGTGAGCGTGACCGCCGCGTCGAGCGCGCCGCCCTCGCCCGTCTCGACCGTGCTCGGGTCGGCGCTCACGCGCGGGCCCTGCGCCGGCTCGTCGGACGCGGTGCTCATCGAGAACGCGGGCTCGGTGCCCGTGCCCCAGTCGCTGGGCTCGGTGCCCATCCGGAACGCGAGGTCGGCGCCCCCGATCACGGTCCGGTAGTCGACCCACGTGTTGCCGAAGTCCGCGCCGTCGAGCGTCGCGGACTGGACGTAGAACGCGTCCTCGGAGACGCCGTCGGCCGTCACCGTGAAGGCGTTGCCGTCGTCGTAGGTGATCGTCGTGGCGTCGAAGAACGGCGAGCCGATCTGGAACTGCGACGAGCCGGCGGTCACCGGGAAGAGCCCGACGGCCGCGGCGACGAACATCGTCGACATGGTGCCGGCGTCGTTGTCCATCGTGGGGAGCATGCCGCGCGGGTCGAGGCGGTAGACCTTCGTCTTCACGGGCGGCGTGAACTCGCCCCCGCCGCTCGGGACCGCGCTGGAGGAGCCGGTCGCGATGTACCGGTTCCAGGTCTCCTTCGTGTAGATCGCGCGCGTCCACTTCTGCGTCAGGCTCGGCTCGCCCGTGTAGTTGAAGAGGTACGGCGCCTGCAGGTCGATCTCGTTCGCGTTCGAGTGCAGCATGGCCTTGCCGTCGTCCGGCGCGTGCTCGCCGAACATGTGGCGCATCGCGAGCCGCGCGGCCTCGGGGCCGCCCATCGCCTCGACGAGCGCGTCCATGTCGTACGCGTCGTACCAGTGGTACTGCCACAGCGTGCCCTGGTACAGGCTCGCCGCCTCGAACTTCTCGTAGTCCGCGCTCTGCCACGAGCCGTCCGCGGCCCGCGGGGTGAGGAGCCCGACGGGCGTGCCGTCGGGGGCGGTCCACGCACCCGGCTTCGTGAGCTTCTCGATCGGCCACGACGCCTGCTCGCGCATCGTCTCCGCCTCGTCCGTCAGGCCGATCGCGTCCGCGACGACCGACAGGCCGTACTGGTCGTAGCCGCGCTGCACCGACGCGCCGGGGTTGCCGGCGACGTAGCCGCGCTCGAGCTCCGCCTCGCTGTACTGCCCGACGAGCCGCTTGAGCGCCGGGTACGCCTCGTCGAGGCGGTCGAAGCCCTCGAAGCCCTTCGCGATCGCGTCGGCGACGACGACGGACGAGCGCTCCCAGCGCACCGTCGGCACCGAGTGCACGAACCCGCCGAGGCCGCTGCCCGTGCCGGTCGCCTCGGCGTCGGCGAACAGGTAGACGAGCGACTGCACCATGTCGCGGTACAGCGCCGGGTCGATGTAGGCGATGACGGAGAACTTGCGGAAGTCGTCCCACGTGGCCCACGAGTCGTAGTACGTGAAGCCCTGCGCGGTGTGCACCGCGCCGTCCACGCCGCGGTACGTGCCGGACGTGCTCGTCGCGTTCATCGGCATCGCGAACATCCGGTACAGGTGCGTGTAGAAGAGCTTCTGCAGCTCGCCCGTCGGGTCGGTCGCGGTCGACGCGTCGATCGCGACGCGCCCCAGCGTCGCGTTCCACTCGGCGCGCGTGCGGTCACGGACCTCGTCGAACGACAGGTCGCCGAGCTCGACCTGCTGGTCGGTCCGCGCCTGCTCGACGCTCACCGGCGACAGCGTGACCTGGAGCCCCACCTCGCCCGCGTCGGACGGGTCGAACGTGAGGATCGCGCCGGTGTCGCGGCCGTCCTGCGACGTCGCGTCCACCAGCTTGTCGTCGTCGCCCCACGTCGTGACCCCCGCGACGGGCTGGAGCGTGCGCGCGTAGTAGTACAGCGTGTACGACGCGTTGTAGAAGTAGCCGGTGACGTGACCGCTCAGCGCGGCGGTGCCGTCGTCGAGCGTCTCGACCTCGACGGACGACGTGGTGCGGCTCGTGTTGTTGGTCTCGAGGTCCACGACGAGGCTCGGCGTGACGCCCTCGGGGAACGCGTAGCGGTGGACGCCGGAGCGCGTCGTCGCCGCGACCTCGGCCTCGATGGTCCCGGGCGCGGTGGTGATCGCGCCGTCCGTGCCTGCGACGTTCCCGAGCCCGACCGAGTAGTAGCCCGGGCCGGCCTCCTCGTCGTCGTGCGAGAACGGGTGCGCGTACGTGCCGGTGCCGGGCCGGGCGGTGTACGTGCCCGAGGTCGGGACCACGAGGATGTCGCCGCCGCCCCCCGAGCCGCCGACGCCGTCGAGGTTGGTGTGCGTGAAGCCGGAGATCTTCGACTGTGCGTAGTCGTAGCCGGTGTTGTTGCGGCCCGGCGTGGTGCGCGGGTTGACCTTGGCGAGGCCGTTCGGCGCCTGGGCCGCGGGCATGTCGTTGCCGAAGTCGCCCTCGGTGCCGACGAAGACGTCGACGAGCGACGCGAGGTCGTCCGTCGTGGCGGTCGTGGCGGGGGCTGCCGAGGCCGTGCCGGGAAGCACACCGACGGCGAGCGTCGCGGCGAGCGCGCCGGCGACGGCGCTGCTCAGCAGGCCGGGCCGACGACGGAGGGGTGCGGGGTGGTCCCCACGGGATCTGACAGCGCTGTCAAGACGCGCGGCGGGTGTTCTGGCCACGTGGACTCTCCTTGGGGGGTCGTGCCGAGGCTGCTTCGCCTCGAAAGCACACCGTACGTGGCGCGCGTCACGACCTCAAGACGCGCCCGCGTTCCTCACCCGGTCGAGAGCGCCGGAAAGAAGTCCGTCGCGGGTGCATCCGAACCGGCGTCCCCGCCGGAAGAGGGGGTGTCAACAGCTCGACCGCCCGGCACCGGCCCGGGCCCGCACACCGGAGGACACCATGCACCGCACCGCACGACGCAGCGTCGCGATCGCAGGGGCGACCAGCCTCGTCGCACTCGGGGCCCTCGCGCTCCCCGCCCAGGCCGCCACCGACGACGGCGCCTCCCTGTCCGTCCTGCACGGCGTGCCCGACACCCCCGTGGACGTGTGGGTGGACGGCGAGCTCACGCTCGACGACTTCCAGCCCGGCGACCTCGCCGGCCCGCTCGACCTGCCCGCCGGCTCCTACAGCGTCGCGATCACGGCGCCCGACGCCGCGGACGCGAGCGAGCCCGTCATCGGCCCGGTCGACCTCCGGCTCGAGGGCGGCACGAGCTACACGGCCGTCGCCCACCTCGACGCGGCCGGCGCGCCGACCGCGACGCTCTTCACCAACTCGACCGAGCCGACGGCGGCCGGCGCGGGCCGGCTGACCGTGCGCCACGTCGCGGCCGCCCCCGCGGTCGACGTGCTCGCGGGCGGCGAGGCCGTGGTCACGAGCCTCGAGAACCCGAAGGAGGCCGTGCTCGACCTCCCGGCCGGGACCGTCTCCGCGTCGGTCGCCGCCGCGGGCACGACCGAGCCGGTGCTCGGTCCGGCCGACGTCACGGTCGCCGAGGGCGTCAACACGATCGCCTACGCGTGGGGCAGCCTCGAGGACGGCACGCTCGCGCTCGCGACGCAGACCGTCGAGGGCCTGCACTCCGCGCCGTCGGGCGTCCCGGCGGGCCTCTCGGGCCTCGCGGCCGAGTCGCCGAGCAGCACCGCCACGGGCGTCGCGATCACCGTCGGCGCGTCGCTCGTCGCGCTCCTCGTCGTCGCCGCGTCCGTCATGGCGGCGCGCTCGTGGCGCGAGCAGCACGCGCACGCGGGCCGCGACAACCGCTCCGCATGACCCTGCGCACGCACGCCGGTCCCGCGCACCCCGCCCGGGGTGCGCGGGCCGGCCTCCGCACCTTCCTGGGGGCGGTGCTCGTCACCGCAGCGGTCGTCGCCGGATGCTCCCCGCCGTCCGGCGACGAGGCGGCCGACGCGCCAGCGAGCCCGTCGGCCGCCACCCCGCCCGCCCCGCCCCCCCCTCCGGGGCGGGGCGGGGGCCGCGTCGCCCTCGCCCGCCACGTCAGTCCCGGTGCGACCGGCCCGCGACGTGCCCGAGCCCGCGCCGCCCGCGCCCACGCGCGTCGTCGTCGCCGACCTCGGGATCGACCTGCCCGTCGAGCCGGCGGGCGTCGACCCCGACGGGCGGATGGCGCTCCCGGGGAGCGGCGACGTCGCGGCCTGGTACCGGTTCGGCCCGGCACCCGCGAGCCCCGCCGGCGCGACGGTCGTCGCCGCCCACGTGGACGACCCGGACGGCGTGGGGCCGTTCGCCCGGCTCGCGGAGGCCGCGGAGGGCACGAGCGTCGAGGTCGTGGACGCGACGGGCACCTCCTTCACCTACACGGTGACGGACGTGCGGAGCATCGCGAAGCCCGAGGTGCCCCTCGACGAGCTCTTCGACCGCGACGGCGAGCGCCGCCTCGTGCTCGTGACCTGCGGGGGCCGGTGGGACCCGGACCGCCGGTCCTACTCGGACAACGTCGTGGTCACCGCGACGCCCGAACAATGACCGCGCCCCGGCTGCCCGTCGCCGAGCGTTCGACGAGCGCGCGGGCAGCACGGGGCTACGATCGCTGGACACCGCTTGCCGCACCCGCCCAGGCGGCCGGCGCCGACCCCCGAGGACCCGTCCTGAACCCGACCGACACCGGGCCGTCCGACCCGGACCTGTGGCGCCTCGGGCGCGCCTTCGCGGACGGCGACGAGCAGGCGCTCGCCGAGGCCTACCGGCGGTGGTCCGCGCTCGTCCACACGATCGCCCTGCGCTCGCTCGGCTCGCGCGCCGACGCCGAGGACGTGACGCAGCAGGTGTTCGTCGCGGCGTGGCGCGGGCGGGCCCGGTTCGACCCGGACACGGCGCGACTGCCCGCGTGGCTCGTCGGGATCACGCGCCACACCGTGGCCGACGCGCACGAGTCCCGCACCCGGGTCCGCCGGTCCCAGGAGGCCGTCGCGGCGACGACGGACCCGCGTCCCACCGTGGCCGAGGACACCGACGTCGGCCGCGTCGCGGACCGGGTCGTGCTGTCCGACGAGCTGCGGCGGCTCGGCGACCCGGGACGGACGATCCT
This sequence comes from Cellulosimicrobium composti, assembly GCF_010287905.1. Lineage (NCBI taxonomy): Bacteria > Bacillati > Actinomycetota > Actinomycetes > Micrococcales > Promicromonosporaceae > Cellulosimicrobium > Cellulosimicrobium composti. The sequence goes on along the minus strand of NZ_JAAFAN010000003.1, from coordinate 69,204 downwards.
GGAGCTGGCGTTCTTCCGCGACCTCACCCACGTGCAGATCGCCGAGGAGCTGGGGCTCCCGCTCGGTACGGTCAAGAGTCACGTGCGACGAAGCCTGATCCGGCTGCGCGACCGATTGGAGGTGGACGGTGCAGCACATCGATGACGAGACCCTCGCGCTCCTCGCGCTCGGCGAGGACGTGCTCGACGACGACGCGCGCGCCCACCTGTCCGCCTGCGCGCGGTGCGCCGAGACGGTCGCCGGGTTCACGCGCGTGGCAAGCACGTTCGACGGCGCGGACGCGCCCGACGCCCTCGACGCGCCCTCCCCCGCCGTGTGGTCCCGCGTGCACGCCGAGCTCGGCCTGACCGCGGTGGGCGCCGACCTCGACGCCCCGCCGCCCGGCCCGGCTCCGGCCTCGGCGCCCGCCGCCCCGGCGTTCGCCGCTCCCGGGCGCACGCCCGGCGACGGCCCCGACCGGCCGGGCGGACCCGTCCCCGGACGGGGCGAGTCCCGCGGGCGGGGCACCGCGGACGCGGGCACGACGGGCGTCGTCGTCCCGTTCGAGCCGCGGCGCCGGCGCCGCTGGGTGCCCGCCACCGCCGCGGCGTGCGCCGCGCTCCTCGTCGGCGTGGCCGGCGGCGTCCTGTGGGAGCGTCGCGAGGCCGAGCCACCCGAGACGACCGTCGCGAGCGCGACGCTCGACGCGCTGCCCGACTGGCAGGGTGCGAGCGGCGACGCGCGCGTCGAGGAGCGGCCCGACGGTCGGCGGCAGGTCGTCGTCACCCTCGACGCCCCCGCGCCCGACGGCACCTACCGCGAGGTGTGGCTGCTCGCCGAGGACCTCAGCGGCCTCGTGAGCCTCGGCGTGCTCGACGGCACGGAGGGCCGCTTCGACGTGCCCGACGGCCTCGACCTCGCGCAGTTCCCCGTGGTCGACGTCTCCGAGGAGCACTTCGACGGCGACCCGTCGCACTCGGGCGACTCCGTGGTCCGGGGGCCGCTCGACGTCTAACCCGTCCCGGCCGTCCCGCCGGAGCGGCGACGGAGCACGAGCAGGACCCCCGCGACGACGAACGCCGCGCCGAGACCCGCCACGGCGGCGAGGTCGGCACCCGTCCTGGGTAGCGGGCCCGACGACGATCCCGGACCCGGGGCAGGCCCGGGTGACGGCGGGCCGCTCGGCGCCGCGACGGGGACGGTCACGGTCGACGGCGCGGACTCGACGACCGTCCCGAGGGGGTCGGTCGCGCTCGCGGTGGCGGTGTTGCGGACGTGGCCGCGCGCCGCGTCGGCGGCGGTGACCACGTGGCCGGGTGCGGTGCAGGTGGTGGTCGCGGCGGGCAGCAGCGTCGTGCTCGCGCACGTGACGGGCCCCGCCGTCGCGTCCGCGACGGCGGCGTCGGCGAGCGTCGCGTTCCCCGTGTTGGCCACGACGAACCGCCACTCGACCGTGTCGCCCACCGAGACCCGGCCGTCCGCGTCGGCGTCGACCACGGTGGCGGTCTTCGTCAGGGCGAGCGCCGGCCGCGAGGGTACGGGCAGCGCCAGGCGCGCCTCGGCCGACCGCGTGACCACGGTGGAGGCCGGCGCCGTCGCCTCGGCGACGGCGGCGTTGACGAAGCCCCCGGCGTCGACGTCCTCCTGCTGCACGACGTAGGTGGTCGTGCACGTGGTGCCCTCCCCGGGCTCGAGCCGCGTCAGCGCGCACGTGGGGGGCGCGAGCGTCCCCGCCCCCGTGAAGTCCGTCTCGACGACCGTCAGGCCCTCGAGCGGGAGCTGCCCGGTGTTGACGACCTCGTACGTGTAGTCGACCTGCGACCCGGCGCCCAGGACGACGACCGGCAGCCCGTCGGCCGTCGCCGACTTCGTCAGGGCCAGCGACGTGGGGAGCACGTCCGCGACGGCGGTCGCGGTCCCCCCGCCGCATCCCGTGGCACAGCCCGGCGTGGTCGGCGTGACGGTGGCCGCGTTCGTGGCGTCGCCGACGGCCTGTGCGGTGCCGGTGAGGACGAACGTGGCCTCCTGCCCCGGGTCGAGGCCGAGCGTGCCCGTCACGGTGCCGTCGGCGACGGCGACGGTGCACACGCCGTCGGCGCTCGCGGAGCACGTCGCCTCGGTGACCGCGACGGTGCCGGGTGGCGTGTCGAGCAGGGTCGCCGTCCCGGGCGCGAGGCCGTCGTTGCGGACCGTGACGGTGTAGGTCACGGGCTGGCCGACGGCGACCTGCGCCGGCGCGGCCGTCTTCGTCTGCGCGAAGAGCGGGCCGGCGACGGCGAACGGCAGGGTCGCGGTGTTGTTGCTCGTGTCCGGGTCGGTCGCGCCCCCGTCGAGCTGGACGGGCGTGCCGTCCTGCCCCACGGTCCCGGCGTCGAGGTCCGTGGGGACGACGGCCTCGTTGGCGTAGTCCGCGGGCGGGGCGTCCGGGGCGACGGTGCCGGTGACGAGGAGCTGCACGCCGCTGCCCGCCGCGGCGACCCAGTCGGCCTGCACCACGGGCCCCGTGCCGCCCGGCGTCCCGCACTCGGCGTCGCCCACCGGGGTGCAGGTCCAGGCGACGTCCGCGATCGGGAGGTCCGAGAGGTCGTCGAGCACGCGGGCGACGCCGTCGGGCGGGTCGCCGATCGCCGTGGGCCCCTCGTTCGTCGCGGTCACGACGAACGAGACCGGGTCCCCGGGCAGGAACGTCCCGGGCGGCAGGTCCGGGCGCCCGGGCGTCCCGGGCGCGAGCGACGTGGTGATGCTCGCGTCGGCGAGGGCGGTCACGCGGATGTCGCGGATGTCGTGGAAGTTCGTCGCCCCGCCGGTCGACGCCCCGAAGCCGAGCTTCAGCGTCGGTGCCGGGTCGACCTGGCCCGGGACGGACGCGATGTCCGTCTGCAGGACCTCGGTGAGCGCGCCGTAGGGCTGCTCCTTGGGCGTGGGGGCGCTGAGGTAGACCGTGACGACGCGCGAGTCGCCCTGCGGCAGCACGACGACGCGCAGGTGCCGGTAGTGCGAGCCGTCGACGTCCGCCGGGTCCGCCGTCGAGCCGGTGACCCCGGTCCACAGGCCGGGCACGGGCGCCCCGTCGATCCACGGGTAGCTCGCCTCCGCGTCGCAGGGCTGCGTCCCGGAGCCGCGGATGCCGAGCGTCGACGGGCTCACGCCGGGACCGCCGTCCGCGAAGGCCGTGGGGCGGGCGTAGTTGCCGTACACGTCGAGCCCGATGCCCATGTACCCGCCCACGACGCCGCACGTGACCTCGTTGCCCGCGTACCCGAGCCCGCCCCCGAACGCGCCGGGGCTGACGTCCACCGCGCCGTCGACCAGGTACACCGACATCCCGTCCCCGGTCCGGCACCCGGCGGCGCCCTGGCAGTGCTGGTTGCCGCCGGCCTGGCGGTAGTCGACGTCGATCGTGAAGCCGGTCGTGGCGGGGAACGGCACGTCCCACAGCAGGCTCGTCGCCAGGTTGCCGCGGTTGTCGGTCAGCCGCATCCACCCGTCCCCGGTGTACGTGCCACCCGGGTTGTCGACCCCGCTGACCGCGCGGTCCCACGCCTCGTTCAGCTCGCCCGGCGTCCCGGTGGTGTCGTCGGCGATCGGGAAGGGCGGGATGGCGACGGCGGTGGGCGCCGGGACCAGGACGGCGGCGAGGGCGAGCGCGACCGTGCCGAGCACGACCCCGCGCAACGACCGGTTGCGGAACATCCGATCGGCCTCCTCGCCGACGGGGGCCACCCGCGGCGAACCCCTCGTCTACCAGAGTGGCGCAGCGGCGGCGGATCGCCAAGAGCGGGCCGAGGTGCTCGCTGCCGACGGCGGCTCACGCCGGGCGGCTGCCGAGGCCGTCGAGGCGATCGAGCCAGAGCCGGACCGGCCCGAGGGACACGAGCCCGGAGCCCGCGCCGGCGAGCTCGTCGGGTGTGCGCGCGAGGGCGCGGCGGGCGCGCCGCGCGAGGTCGGCGTCGCCGAGCCGCGCGGCGGTCTCGGCGGCGAGCGCCCACCGCAGCTCGCGCAGGTGGTCGGCGGGCGGCTCGGGCGCCGCGCGCGCGAGGTCCGCGGCGGCGTCGCGGTCGCCCGCGTCGAGCGCGAGCAGCGGCTCGACCCACGGCGCGTACGGGCCGTCGGCGGCGATCCCCGTGAGCGTGCGCCCGTGCCGCAGCCGGACGGTGAGCAGCGCGAGCGGCAGGAGACCGTCGCGCACGCCCGGCATGCGCACCCCGGCGAGGAGGTCGTCGGCCGCGCGGTACGCGCGCGCCGCGGCGTCGGGCGGGGCGGTCTCGGCGTCGCGCATCGCCCGGTACCACGCGGTGAGCATGGGCACGACGGGCGACTCGTAGCCCGCGGCGACGTCCTCGGCGGCCGCGGCGTGCGCGTCGGCGTCGGCGAAGCGCCCGGCCCCGGCGGCGGCCTGCATCCGGACGAGGTGCCCGAGGATCGCGAACGTCGGCAGGTCGTGCGCGTCCGCGAGCCCGACGAGCTCGGCCCCGACGCGCTCGCGCTCGGCGCCCGCGCCGGGCCGCTGGAACGACTGGAGGAACCGCGCGTTGAGGGCGAGCGCGAGCGTGCCCGGGTCGCCGAGGTCGCGCGCGAGGCCCACGGCCTCCTCGGCCGCGGCCCACGCCCACGCGTCGCGCGTGCCCCGGTGCTCGATCCCGACGACGGCGAGCAGGCGCGCGCGCAGCGCGGCGCTCGCGTCCGGGCCGAGGCGGCGCAGCGTCCGACGCGCGACGCCGACGAGCGCGTCCGCCGCGGCGGGGTCGTCGCTGCGGGTCCACACCGCCGGGACGTCGTACGCGGTGACGATGCGCGCGGTGAGCACCGGGTCGCCGCTCGCCTCGGCCGCGAGCGCCGCCGCGACCCGCTGCTGCTGCGCGGTCGCGAGGTGGTCTCCCCCGGCGATCGCGAGCGTCCGCGCGACGTCGACCGTGGAGCGCAGGTGGGTGCGCGACCCGGTGGGCGCGGTGACGGCGAGGCGCGGCCCCGGCGTCGGGCCGTCGAGCGCGGGCGCGTGGTCGAGCACGTCGCGCTCGAGGCGCGCGAGCTCGGGCCCGGGGTCGAGGCCGAGGTCGTCGGCGAGACGGCGGCGCGCGCGGCGCAGCACGTCGAGCGCGTCGGCCTGCCGACCCTCGCGGTACAGGGCGAGGGCGAGCAGGGCCCAGGCCCGCTCGCGCCACGGGTGCGCGGCGGCGTGCGCGTCGAGCGTGGCGACGGCCCGTGCCGTGCGGCCCTCGGCGAGCAGGCCCTCCGCGAGCGCCTCGACCGCGCGTGCGTGCACCTGCGCGAGGTGCCGACGCTCGGCGAGCACCCACGCCCGGTCCGGCAGGTCGCCGTACGGCTCCCCGCGCCACGCCGCGACGGCGTCCTCCAGCGCGCGCGTCGTGCCCGACGCCGCGTCGGCCGCGGGCGGCGACGACGCCCGGGCGACGGCCTCCTCCAGGCGCGCGGCGTCGAGCGCGTCGTCCGGGAGCCGCAGCGCGTAGCCGCCGTGCACGGTGACGAGGACCCGCGGGGGCGTGCGCGGGGCGCGGTCGGGCTCCAGGCGGCGACGCAGGTCGCCGACGAACGTCGCGAGCGCGCCGCGCCGGTCGCCGGTCCCCGCGCCGGGCTGGTCCCACAGGTCGTCGGCGAGCCGGTCGAACGGCACGGGGCGCCCTCGGGCGGCGGCCAGGCGCGCGAGGAGCTCGCGCTGGCGCGGCCCGCCCGGGTCGACCTCCGCGCCGTCGCGCAGCACGCGGACGGGCCCGAGCACCTCGACGCGCAGCTCCACCCCGCCATTCTCGCCGCACCCGCACCCGCACGGCGCGACCGCGGGCCGGTCGGCCCGCGGCACTGATCGGACGCTGATCCGCCACGCGGAGGATGGCGACGCGCCGGCCGGGCACACCCGGGCGACGCGCCGCCGGGCGCGCCCGGCACGCCTGAGAACCGCCCGAGAGAGGACTTCCCCATGCACATCCCCGGCTTCGAGACCCGCACCGTCGAGGTGGCCCCCGGCGTCGCGCTGCACGCCGAGACCGCGGGCGCCGGCACGCCCGTGGTCCTGCTCCACGGGTTCCCCCAGACCCGCCACATGTGGCGGCACGTCGCGACCGACCTCGCGCGGGACCACCGTGTCGTCGTGCCGGACCTGCGCGGCTACGGCGACAGCGGCAAGCCGGCCGCGACCACGCCCGACGTGTACGCCAAGCGCACGATGGGCGCCGACGTCGTCGCGCTCGCCGACGCCCTGGGGATCGACCGGTTCGTGCTCGTCGGCCACGACCGCGGCGCGCTCGTCGCGTTCCGCGCCGCGCTCGACCACCCGGACCGCGTGAGCCACCTCGGCGTCCTGGACGTCGTCCCCACGCTCGACACGTGGGGCGTGCTGCACGGCGTGGACGCGGCCGTGGCGTTCCACCTCTATCTCATGGCGCAGCCCCCGGGCCTGCCGGAGACGATGATCCGGGCGAGCGCCGACGCGTTCTTCGGGCACTTCCTCGACGCGTGGACCCAGGACCCGGCCGCGATCCCCGCCGACGTCCGCGCGCACTACCTCGCAGCGAGCCGCGGCGCGGTCGACTCGATCGCGGCCGACTACCGGGCGACCGCGACGGTCGACGTCGAGCACGACCAGGCGTCGCTCGACGCCGGCGACCGGCTCGCGATGCCCGTCACCGTGGTGCAGCAGGACTGGGGCGCGCAGCTCGGGTACGACGCCGCGGGCGTCTGGCGCCGCTGGGCCCCCGACCTGGAGCACCTCACCACGACGGCCGGGCACTTCATGGCCGAGGAGGCGCCCGACGACGTCGCCGCGGTCGTCCGGGCGCTCGCCGCCCGCTGAGCGCACGACGGCGAGCACCGGGCCGTGGGCGGGCGCGCCGTCAGCGCGGGCGGCGCTCCGGGGCCCACGCGCGGGAGGTCACGGCGAGCGCGTTCCACGCGTTGATAGAGACCAGCACGGCGAGCACCGCGGCCGTGCCCTGCTCGCCGAGCGCGTCCAGCGCGGCGCGCGCGACGTCGTCCGGCACGTGCGTCTCCGACAGGCGCGTGACGGACTCGGTGAGGTCGAGCGCCGCACGCTCGCGGGCCGTGAAGAAGCCCGACTCGCGCCACACGGCGACGGCCTGGAGGAGCTGCTCGTCCGCGCCCGCGCGGCGCGCCGTGCGCGTGTGCAGGTCGACGCAGTACGCGCAGCCGTTGAGCTGCGACGCGCGCAGGCGGACGAGGTCGGCGAGGACGGGGGAGATCCCCGCGCGCTCCGCCTCCGCGGCGGCGGCCTTGTCGACCGCCACGACGGCGGCGTAGAGGTCGGGCGTTTGCGCCTCGACGTCGAAGCGGGCGGGGACGGCGACGGGCGCGTCGGCGGCGGTCGCGGTGGCGTGGGCGGTGTCGGTCGTGGTCGTCATGCCTCGACGCTACGAGCGAGCGGCCCAGGGCTACAGTGCAATCGCATGGGAGAAACCCAGGCCAATCCGTCGCACGCGGGCGCCCTCGACCTGCACGTCGCGCTCTCGCCCACGCGGCCCGCGCGCTCGCTCCAGGACGCGCTGCGCGACGCCGTGCTCGACGGCCGCCTCGCCCCCGGCACGCGCCTGCCCGCGGGGCGAGCGCTCGCCGCGGACCTCGGTGTCGCGCGCGGGACCGTCGCCGACGCGTACGCGCAGCTCGCCGCCGAGGGCTGGCTCGAGTCGCGCGTCGGCGCCGGGACCTGGGTCGCGCACCGCGTCGTCGGGCCGACGGCGGCCCCCGCCCCGGCCGCGCCCCGCCGCCTCCCGCTGGACCTGCGCGCGGGCATCCCCGACCCGACCGGGTTCCCGCGCGGGCCGTGGCTCGCCGCCGCGCGCCGCGCGCTCGCGGACGCACCGGACGCGGGACTCGGCTACCTCGACCCGCGGGGTGTCCTCCCCCTGCGGGCGGCGCTCGCCGCGTACCTCGGGCGGGCCCGCGGGGTGCGCACCGACGCGGACCGGACCGTCGTGACGCACGGGTTCGCCGACCTGCTCGCGCTCGTCGCCCGGGCCCTCGCCGCGCGCGGTGCGCGGCGCGTCGCCGTCGAGCAGTACGGGCACGGGGCCCACCGGGCCGTCCTGCGGGCCGCGGGCCTCGACGTCGTGGCGCTGCCCGTCGACGACGGCGGGGCGGACGTCGCCGCGCTCGACGTCGCGCGCGTCGACGCCGTGCTGCTCACACCCGCCCACCAGTTCCCCACCGGGGTGCCCCTGTCCCCCGCGCGCCGCGGCGCGCTCGTCGCCTGGGCGGCACGCACGGGCGCGACCGTCGTCGAGGACGACTACGACGGCGAGCTGCGGTACGACCGCCGGGCCGTCGGTGCGCTCCAGGCGCTCGCGCCCGACCACGTCGTCTACGCGGGGACGGCGAGCAAGGCGCTCGCGCCCGGCGTCGGGCTCGCGTGGGGCGCGGTGCCGGCCGGACTGCTCGACGACGTGGTCGCGCAGCGGCGCGTGCTCGGCGGGTCGCCGGACGGCGTCGGCCAGCTCACCCTCGCCCGGTTCCTCGCCGACCACGAGTACGACCGCGCGGTGCGCCGGGCGCGCGCCCGGTACCGCACGCGCCGCGAGCGCCTCGCCGCCGTCGTCGCCGAGCACCTGCCCGGGTGCCGCCTGCGCGGCCTGCCGGCGGGGCTCCAGGCGGTGCTGGAGCTCCCGGCCGGTGCCGACGAGGACGCGGTGGTCGCCCGGGCGGCGCGCGACGGGCTCGACCTGCTGCCGCTCGGCGCCTACGCGGTCGACGCCTCCATGGCCGACCCGTCGCCGCGGGGTTCCGGACGCAGCACGGGCCGGACCGCACGGGACGCGCGCGCCCCGGCCGTCGTCGTCGGGTACGGCGCGCCGCGCGACCACCAGGTCGAGCGGGCCTTCGACGCGCTCGTGCGCGCGGTCCGGCCGGTCGCGGCGCGGGCGCGCGGCACCTGACCGACGCCGGTCCGCGGAGGTCCGGGCCTACCGCAGGAGCGAGACGACGCGGCGGATGCGGTCGGCGTGCGGGCGCGTCCCCTCGTCGACGACGCGCAGCGCGAGCTCGCGGAGCCGGACGTTGCGGTCGTTGGACACGCGGCGCAGCAGCGCGAACGCCTGCTCGGTGCCCACGCCGAGCGACGCGCCCACGATCCCCTTGGCCTGCTCGATCGGGCCGCGGCTGCGGGCCGCCGCCGCGATGTCCTGCCGGGCCTGGTGCTCGGCCTGCTCCCGCAGGGGCCGCGTCACGTCCACGAAGTAGCCGTGGAGCTCGACGACCCGGCCCGTGCCGGGTTCCACCCGGCCCTGGCCGACGATCACGAGCACCCGCTCACGGCCACGCGCGTCCATGATCCGGTGCATGCTCGAGAACGGCTCGCCGTCGCGGCGCGCCTTCCCCAGCAGGTCGCTCACCCGGTCCCGCTCCTCCGGGTGCTTGTGCGCGAGCACGAGCGACGTCGTCGGAACGACCTCCCCGGGCTCGAACCCGTGCATCTCGTACGTCTCCGGGGACCACCACCAGGTGTCGGTGGCGAGGTCCACGCGGAACTGCCCGAGGGTCGTGGTGTCGCCCAGGGACAGGGGGTCCAGCGTCACGCGGTCGTCGAGGGACATGGTCGTCTCCGTCATCGTTCAGCGGGTCGTGTGCCAGGTCCTGATGTGGCTCAGGGGAGCCTAGTCCGGCCCCCACGTCCTGCAACCGGACGCGAGGACGACGGCCCCGGCACGCCGGGCGACGGGAGCGCCGTGCGTCGTACCGTGGACGGACCGTCCTCGTCGTCGGCCCGACGACGCCCCCCGACCGCGAGGGAGCCCCCGTGCGCGCGACCGTCATCCACGCCCCGTACGACGTGCGCGTCGAGCAGCGCGACGACCCGCGCCTCCTCGCCCCGACGGACGCGATCGTGCGCGTCGAGCTCGCGTGCGTGTGCGGGTCGGACCTGTGGACGTACCGCGGCCTCAACCCGATCGAGCGACCCGTCGCGATGGGCCACGAGTACGTCGGCACCGTCGAGGAGGTCGGCGCCGACGTCCGGACCGTGCGGCCCGGGCAGCTCGTCGTCGGCTCGTTCTTCGCGTCGGACAACACGTGCCCGATCTGCCGCGCCGGGTATCAGACGTCGTGCGTGCACCGCGAGCCCGTGCGCGGCGCCCAGGCCGAGCTCCTGCGCGTGCCGCTCGCCGACGGCACGCTCGTCGCGACGCCCGAGCGCCCCGACGCCGACCTGCTGCCCGGTCTGCTCACCGCGTCCGACGTGCTCGGGACCGGGTGGTTCGGGGCGCGTGCGGCCGAGGCCGGGCCGGGCAAGGCGGTCGTCGTCGTGGGCGACGGCGCCGTCGGGCTGCTCGCCGTGCTCGCGGCCGCGCAGCTCGGCGCCGGGCAGGTGATCGCGATGAGCCGGCACGCGCCGCGCCAGGAGCTCGCGCGCGCCTTCGGTGCGACGGCGGTCGTCGCGGAGCGCGGCGAGGAGGGCGTCGAGCGCGTCCGCGAGCTCACCGACGGGCTCGGCGCGCACAGCGTCGTCGAGGCCGTCGGCACGCAGGACTCGATGACGCAGGCCCTCGGCGCGGTCCGGCCGGGCGGGCACGTCGGCGTCGTCGGGCTGCCGCACGGCGTCGACCTGCCCGCGGTCGACATGTTCTACCGCCACGTCCACTGGAGCGGCGGCCCAGCGCCCGTGCGCCAGTACCTGCCGGAGCTCGTCGACCTCGTGCTCGAGCGCCGCATCGACCCGGCGCGCGTGTTCGACCTCGAGCTCTCGCTGGACGACGCCGCGGAGGGCTACGCCGCGATGGACGAGCGCCGCGCGATCAAGTCCTTGCTGCGCCCCTGACGGCGCCCGAGGGCACGCGCCGTCTCCCTACGGGGCCGAGCCCGGCTTCTACGACGACGCCCGCGTGCGCGCACCCGCCCGGCGCGGCACGATCGCTGGCGTGGGACGTCGCGCGCGCATCACCCGCGCCGGGGCCGTGCTGAGCCTCGCGGTCGCGCTCGCCTCGGCGGCGGGCTGCACCGTCGCGAGCCACCAGGAGCCAGGGCAGGCGACCGCCGCCGTCGCCGACGCGGTGGCCCGGGCCGGGTCCGCGGTCGCGACGACGCGGCTCACGGTGAGCCTGCTCGACGCCGACCGGGTGACGACGCCCGTCGCGGACGCCGCCGTGCTCGACCAGGTGCGCGTGCTCGAGGAATCCACGACGGCCTTGACCACCCTCGTCCCGCCCGACGACGTCTCCTCGGCGCAGCGCGACGCGGGCCTCGCGGCCGTCGCCGACGCGACGGCCGAGGTCGTCACGGCACGCGCCTGGGTCGCGCGCGAGGCCGGCGGCGACCTGTCCGCGTCCGGTGCCGTGCCGCTCACGGCGTCCGAGCTCGAGGCCGACCTCGCGCGCGCGGCCGACGACCTCGACGCCGTGCTCGCCCTGGCGGGTGGCGCGTGAAGAAGCTCCTCGGCGTCGCGCTCGGCATCCTCACCGCGATCGGCGGGTTCGTCGACATCGGCGACCTCGTGACCAACGCCGTCGTCGGGTCACGGTTCGGGCTGTCGCTCGTGTGGGTCGTGGTCGTCGGCGTGGTCGGCATCTGCCTCTTCGCGTCGATGTCCGGGCGCGTGGCGGCCGTCAGCGGGCGCGCGACGTTCGAGATCATCCGCGAGCGCCTCGGCCCGCGGGCTGCGGGCGCGAACCTCGCGGCGTCGTTCGCGATCAACCTCCTCACGCTCACGGCCGAGGTCGGCGGCATCGCGCTCGCGCTGCACCTCGCGAGCAGCGTCGAGCCGCGGCTGTGGATCCCCGTCGCGGCGCTCGCCGTCTGGCTCGTGCTGTGGCGCGTGAAGTTCGAGGTCATGGAGAACGTCGCCGGGCTGCTCGGGCTCCTCCTCGTCGGGTTCGGCGTCGCGCTCTTCCTCCTGGGGCCGGACTGGGGCGAGCTCGTGCGCCAGGCCGTGCCCCCGTCACCGCCGGCCACCGAGCACGTCGCCACGTACTGGTACTACGCGGTCGCGCTGTTCGGCGCGGCGATGACGCCGTACGAGGTGTTCTTCTTCTCCTCCGGCGCCGTCGAGGAGGGCTGGACCGCGAAGGACCTCGCGCAGAACCGCGTCAACGTGCTCGTCGGGTTCCCGCTCGGCGGGCTCCTGTCGGTGGCGATCGCGGCGTGCGCGGCCGTCGTGCTCCTGCCCGCCGGGATCGAGGTGTCGTCGCTCTCGCAGATCGTGCTGCCGGTGGCGCAGGCCGGCGGGACGCTGCTGCTCGCGGTCGTGATCGTCGGGATCGTCGCCGCGACGTTCGGCGCGGCGCTCGAGACCGCGCTGTCCAGCGGGTACACGCTCGCGCAGTACCTCGGCTGGTCGTGGGGCAAGTTCCGCCGCCCGGCGCGGGCCGCGCGGTTCCACCTGACGATGGTCGTCGCGCTCCTGCTCGCCGTCGGGATCCTCATGACGAGCGTCGACCCGGTGACGGTCACCGAGATGTCGGTCGTGTTCTCCGCCGTCGCGCTGCCCCTCACGTACGTGCCGATCCTCCTCGTGGCCAACGACCCGGAGTACATGGGCGAGCACGTCAACGGGCGCGTGACCAACGCGCTGGGCATGGTGTACCTCGTGATCGTCGTCGTGGCAGCGGTCGTGGCGATCCCCCTGATGATCGCGACGGGAGCGGGCTCGTGAGCCGGGAGTCGTCGTCGGGCGCGGGCGTCCGCGTGGTCGACGCACGCCTGCACCTGCTCAGCCGCCAGGTGCTCGACGTGGACGGCGAGCCCGTGACCACCGTCGACGACCTCGAGCTCGTCGCCGCCGACGCGCGGGACGACGACGCGCCGCGCGACGCCGCCCCCGGCGAGCCGGCCGAGCTCGGCGCGATCCTCACCGGACCCGTGCTCGTCACCCGCCTCCTCGGCGGGCGCCCTCCCGCGTCGCGCTGGGAGCGTGTCCCGTGGCGCGACGTCGGGCACGTGGGCACGGCGCTCGAGCTCACCGTCCGGGCCGACTCCCTCGACGTGCACTGGCCCGAGGGCTGGTTGCGCGAGCACGTCGTCGGACGCATCCCGGGTGGTCGGCACGACCCGGAGGAGGCCTCGTGATCCTCGGCGACCTGCTCGACGCGCGGGTCCGCGGGCCCGGGGGCGAGCACCTCGGGACGCTCGTCGACGTGCGGCTCGCGCTCGAGACCCTGCGCGGCGACGACCCGTCCCCCGACGACCCGGACCGCGAGGCCCGCGCGCTCAGCGCGCAGGTCCGCCGACGCGACCGCGTCGGGCGCGCGCGCGTCGTGGGGATCCTCGTGAGCCCGCGCTCCGGCGCGCCGCTCCTCGGGTACGAGCGCACGGGCGTCACCGCGCCGTGGCCCGTGCCCCAGCTCGTGCGCCGGCGGCACCGCGGCACGTTCCTCGTGCCGTGGGAGGACGTCGCCGCCGTCGGGCCGGGCGAGGTGCGGCTCGCGGCGGGCTACCGCCAGGAGGACGCCGCGCTCCCCTGACCCGAGCCGCGCGTGCCCGCGCGTTGCGAGCGGGGCGCGGGCACCTGACGCTGGTCGGGACGGTGAGGCAGCCGCCGTCTGCCGTCCCGGACACCGTCCGGCGCAGCGGGAGGTCCCATGAAGGCCCTGTTCGTGAGCTGCACGCTCAAGAAGTCACCGGAACCGTCCAACACCGAGGCGCTCGGGCGCGTGGTCGCCGAGGAGCTCCAGGGACGCGGTGTCGAGGTCGAGCACGTCCGGCTCGTCGACCTCGACGTCCCGCCCGGCGTCGTCACCGACCTCGGCGAGGGCGACGCGTGGCCGCGCGTGCACGAGCGGCTCCTGGACGCGCGCATCCTCGTGGTGCTGACGCCGACGTGGCTCGGGCGGCCGTCGTCCGTCGCGCAGCGCATGCTCGAGCGCATGGACGCGATGATCTCCGAGGAAGGGGCCGACGGCGTCCCGGTCGCGTACAGCCGGGTCGCCGGGGTGGTCGTGACGGGCAACGAGGACGGCGCGCACCACGTCATCTCGGAGATCAGCGGTGCGCTCGCCGACATCGGGTACACGATCCCGGGTCAGGCGTGGACGTACTGGAACCAGGGTCCGGGCCCCGGGCCCGACTACGTGCAGACCGGCCACGGCCACGAGTGGGCGCGCGAGACCGGGCGGCTCATGGCGCACAACCTGCACGCCGTGGCGTCCGCGCTCGAGGCGCGGCCCGTGCCCGCCCCGGGCTCGTGACAGGCGAGGCCCCGACCGGCGGTCACGCACCGCCCAGCGCGATCCCCGCGACCGCGGCCGCGAGGCACAGGACGAGCATCCCGAGCGCGTGCACGAGCGCGACCGCGCCGCGCCCCGCGAGGAGCAGGCGCGCGGCCTCGACGCTCGCGGTGGAGAACGTCGAGTAGCCGCCGAGGAACCCGACCCCGAGCACGGCCACGACGTCGCCGCTGCCGTGGTGCGTCACGCCCCACCCCGTCAGCAGGCCGAGCAGGAAGCACGCGGTGCCGTTGACGACGACGGTGCCGAGCGGCGTCGACGAGCGGTTGTGCCGCGCGACGAGCGTGTCGAGGAGGAACCGCGCCGCCGCGCCCAGACCGCCCGCGACGGCGACGAGGGCCAGGTCCGTGGGCGTCACCGGGCCCCACCGCCCCGGGTCGCGCGCCGCCGGACCGCCGCGGCGAGGGCGATCCCGCCGAGCGCGGCGAGGACGCCGAGCACGACGCTCCCCAGCCCGTACGCGGCGCCGAGCGCGACGTGCCCGCCGTCCGCGAGGCGCTCGACCTCGACGACGAACGTCGAGTACGTGGTGAACCCGCCCAGCACGCCCGTGCCGCAGCCGAGGCGCACCGCGCGCCGCCGTCCCGTGTCCGGGCCGGAGCGCAGGAGCGTCTCGAGGAGCGCGCCGAGCACGAACGACCCGGCGAGGTTGATCCAGAACGTCGTCCACGGCCACGCCCCGGGCGCGGGCGCGAACGCGTGCTCGAGCAGCGCGCGCGCCGTCGTGCCGACCGCTCCCCCCGCCGCGACGAGGCCCGCGAGCGCGAGCAGCGGCGTCGGGCGTGTCACGTCTCCCACGGCGCGCGGATCTCCTCCCAGTCCACGACGGTGAGCGGGACCGTGAGCACGGGACGGTGCTGGTGGTGCGCGAGGTGCAGCGCGACGGAGCCCTCGACGAGCTCGCGGGCCAGCGCGAGCGTCCCGGGCGACCGCGTGCCGACGACGATCACGGCGGCGTCGACGGCGCGCGCGAGGTGGGTCAGCGCGCGGTCGGGACGGCCGGCGAGGTAGCGCAGGTCCCACGGGACGCCCGAGCCGCGCACGTGCTCCTCGACCTCGGCGCGCAGGCGTGCCTCGACGTCCTGCCACGCGTCGTCGGCGTGGTCCGGGTCGAGGGGCGCGTGCGTCACGGACCCGTCCGCGTGCTCGGCGACCACGTGCCGCGACGTGTCGGCGTAGGCGGCGACGAGCCGGCCGTCCGCGGCCGCCGCCCAGGCCGCGGCCGTGCGCACCACGAGGGGGTGGCCGCCCGGGACGACGCCGACCACGACGGCGTGCCCGGCGAACGGGACCATCCGGTCGAGCGCCGGCTGCGGCACCGGGCCCGCGTGCGGGCGTGCTCTCATGGGTCCTCCTCCACGCGCGGGGCCCCGCCGGACCAGGCTACCGAGCGGGTCCGGCGGGCGCTCAGCCGGCCTTCGTCTTCGCGAGCGGCTTCTCACCGAAGCTCTGCGCGACCTCGTGGTCGGTCACGACGAGCCCGACGGCCTGCGCGACCGGCAGCAGCTGCTCGCGCTCGATCCCGTCGTCGATCCCGAGCCGCAGGAGCAGCACGACGCTCCCGGTCGACAGCAGCACGCCCGGCCCCTCGCCCGCGTCGAGCACGGCGTACGACGCCTCGAACCCCGGCTGCGGGACCGCGGCGGCGAGCGTCGGGTGCGCCGGGCCGCTCGTGTCCGCGGCCGGGTCGCCGTCCGCGGCGGCGTCGTACGCCGCGGCGACCCGGTCCGCCTCCTCGACCGACCCGACCTCGACGACGACGGCGTCGAGCGCGACCGTGGCCCCGTCGTGGGACACGACGCGCGCCTCGAAGCCGCCCTGGCACACGTCCGCGAACGACTCGACCGCGGGGATCGCGGGCAGGTCGTCGCACGCGAAGTCGCGCCGCGCCGTGAGCGCGATGCGGTCACCGTTGACGCGGTAGTCGTTGTCCGAGAAGAACTCCCAGGACATCGGCGCGAGGTCCGGCCCGGACGCGGGGTCCATCTCCGCCCCGGCGCGGTACTGCGCGTCGAGCCAGGGCTCGTCGTCGTCCTCGGCGTCCGCGCCGCCGGTGTCCGACGGCGCCGGGTCGGGATCGACCGGGTCGGCGGGCGCCGCCGGGGTGGCGGGGTCGGGCTCCGCGGTGACGGTCACGTCCACCGGCGGGGCGTCGTCGCGCAGCCCCAGCCAGACGCCGAGCCCGCCCGCGACGACGACGAACGCGCCGACGCCCACGAGGGTCGGGACGAGCCACGGGCGCGGGCCGCGACCGGTCGGGGGCGCGTACGGGGAGAACGCGTACGGGTCCGCAGGCGGGGCGAGCGCGCCCGGCACGACCGTCGCGTCGACGGGCGCGTCGTGCACGGGACCGGCGCCCGCGTGCCCGGGCGTCGCCCCGGCGGGCGGCCACGTCGCCCCGGTGTGCGCGGGCGGGAGCGTCGCGTGGGGGTCGCCGCCGTCGTCGCCCCACGCCGTGCCGCCGCGCAGCGGCCCGTACGGGTCCGTCCCGTAGGGCGCCTGCACGTGCGGCGTGCCGTACGCGGGCGGGTACGGCGCCGGGGCGGGCGACGGCGGTGCCGGCGGTCCGGGCGGCGCACCGGCCCCCGGTGCGGTCCCCGGGTCCCCGTACCGTCGCGGCGGCCGCATCACGGTCTGGTCGTCGACCGGCTCGTACGGCTGGGTGGGGTGGGACATCGGGGAGGGTCCTCTCGTCGCGGCGCCCGTGCAGGGTAGCGCCCGTGACCGGGCACGACGCAGCGCGGGGCGGGCCGTCCGGCAACGACCCGCCCCGCGCTGCGCGCCCCGGCCGGAGCCGGGGCGACGGCCGGCTACCCGGCCGCGTCGTAGCCGACGGTCCTCGACGACGTGACGTCCTCGCCGTCGACCGTCTTCGTCACCGTCACCGTCACCTCGCCCGCCTCGACCGACGTGCTGCGGGTCGCGAACGACTGGTAGGCGCTGGCCCCCGGCGCGACGTCGGCGAACGACTTGTCGCCGAACGGCGTGGTGACCGTGACGTCCACGGGCACGTCCTCGTCGTTGACGACGCGGACCGCGACGTAGACCTTCCCGGCCAGGGTGCGCGGCTGCGCCTCGGCCGAGAACGCGACCTCGGGCTCCTCGCCGCCGCACTCGAACCGGGCGTCACCCCACACGCCGTGGGCGCCGTTGATCGAGCCGGGCGCGTCGACGATCAGGTCGACGTAGTGCGCGCCCGTGACGTCGAGGTCGACGGTCTCCGTCGGGAACCCGGCCTGGAACGTCGTGCCCTGGTAGCGGTTCACGTCGTCCAGGTTCACCTTGAAGATCACGGAGCCGTTGAAGCCGTCCTCGAGGCCCGTGTCCGCGGTGAACCGCGTGCACTGGCCGCCCAGGTAGTACGTGATCCTCGACGCGGCGTGCACGCCCAGTCCCTTCGCGTACGTCTTCCTCAGCTCGGGCGTCGTGTTGATGACGAGCGGCACGTCGGGCGAGGACGCGGAGTCCTTGTTCGCCACGTCGATGCCGATGACGCCCCACCCGTTCGTCGCCGACGTCCACTCGAGGTCGGACGCCCACACGTCGCCCGTCGGCGCGTCGGGCAGCCCGAGCGTCACGGGACGCACGTCGAACAGCTTGGCCGTCGTCCCGGTCGGGAACGTCACGGACCGCAGCTCCTTGGTGGGATTGAGCGGCGCGACGTTCGCGTAGACCTGGTAGGTGTACGCCGCGTACTCGTAGCCGTCCGGGTTGTTCGCGTTGTTGCGGCCCTTGCTCGCGACGGCGACCGCCGCGTCCTTGAGCGGGCCGGACGCCTGGATGAGCCAGTTCGGGAAGTAGAACGTCTGCTTCGACGTCGTCCCGTCCGCGTACGTGATCGTCACCTCCGGCGTGACGCCCGACGCCGTCGCGGACGAGCCGAGGAACGCGAGGTGCGTGCCCTTTCCGCTCAGGGCGACGGTCTGGCCGTTGAGCGCCATCGAGTTCGGCACGCCGGGCTCGGAGTCCGGCCACACGAACTCGATCGTGTCCTCGCCGCGCCGGACGGTGAGGGGCTGGCCCCACGTGGCCCCGGCGGCCGCGAGCGCGTCCTCCGAGAACGAGGCGCCCCCGCCGTCGAAGTTGCCCGCGTCCTTCGTCGCGACCGACGTGATCGAGACGTGGTTGAACGCGGCGGCGAGGCTGCCGTACGCGACGTCGATCTGGTTGGTGCCCGCGACCGTGCGCTCGCCCCCGGCGGCGTCGCGGTACGTGGCGGTGCCGCCGACGCTCTGCGCGCCGGCCGACGAGCCGCTGCCCGGCGAGACGACGAACGTCGCGCTGAGCGAGCCGCCCGGCTCGACCGAGGCCGCGGAGGTGCCCTCCGCGCTCACGACCGTCCAGCCCTCGGGCACGACGGGCGTGATCGTGACGTCGTCCTTCGCCCGGGTGCCCGTGTTGTGGAACGTCACGCGGGCCGTGGTCTCCTCGCCCTGGAACACCTGGTCGTCGACCACGACGGACACGTGCGCGCGCTGCGCGTCCGAGTCCTCGCCGCCGACGGCGCTCGTGCCGGTGAGCGTGATCGTCGCCGTCGCATCGGACCCGACGGCGGCGACCTTCACGCGCACGACGCCGCCGCGCGCGTCGGCGTCGTAGAACCAGCCGGTCTCGGCGGCGTCGAGCGCCGCGGCGTCCGCGACCTCGTCGAGCGGCGCGCCGTCGACGCTCACCGCGTCGGGCGCCGAGCCCGTGTGGACGTCGAGCGCGTACGGGCGGGCGTCCGCCTTGCCGGCGTACTCGCCCTCGCGCTCGCCGATCGTCACGACGACGTCGCCGCCGTCCTGCTCCGGCGCCGTCACCGTGAAGGTTTGCCGCGACGCGGCGCCCTCGGCGTACGCACGCGTGACCTCGTCGTCCTCGTAGAGCTCGAAGCTGCTCTCGCCCTGCGGGTACACGTCGAGGGTGATCGGCGAGTCCTCGGGCACGAGGGACGCGTTGCGCGCGACCTCGCCCTGCGGCACGACCGCCCCGGCGCGCACGAACAGCGGGAGCGTGTCGAGCGGCGCGGCGTACCCGTCGACGACGCGGCCGCCGTCGTACAGGGCGCCCGTCCAGTAGTCGACCCACTGGCCCTCGGGCAGGTAGATCCCGTTGCGCACGTCCGTGTCGGTGAAGACCGGCGCGACGAGGAAGTCCTCGCCCAGCAGGAACTCGCTGTTGGCCTCGGCCCCGTACGCGAACGGGTCGTCCGGGTACTCGAGCGCGAGCGAGCGCATCATCGGGGTGCCGGACGCGTGCGACTCGGCCGCGAGCGTGTAGATGTACGGCATGAGCCGCTGCCGCAGCTGGAGGTACGTGCGGTTGATCTCGGTGGCCTCGTCGCCGTAGAGCCACGGGCGCTTGTCGACCGACGCCCAGCCGCTCATCGAGTACAGCGCGGGCGCGAACGCCTTCCACTGCAGGTCGCGCACGTACGACTCGGCGGACCCGCCGAAGATGCCGTCGACGTCGCCCGTCGTGAACGCCTGGCCCGAGTTGCCCGAGCTGAGCAGCGCCGGGACCTGCCAGCGCACCGCGTCGAGGTTGCCCGAGTGGTCGCCGGTCCACTGCATGCCGCAGCGCTGCGAGCCGGCCCAGCCCTCGACCATGAGCGCGGTGCCGCGCGCGTCGGAGTTCGCCTCGATGCCGTCGTGCGCGGCCTCGCAGCCCGTGAGCGCCAGGCGGTAGCCGGAGCCGACCCACGCGACGTCGAGCTTGCGCAGGCGGATGCCCGCCTCGCCCACCTCGTACGCCTGGTTGGTCAGCGAGCGCTCCGTCCACAGACCCGTCTTGAGGCCCGTCTCCTCCTCGATCTGGGCGGCGGTCTCCGGGAGCTCGACGTACTCGCAGCCGTACCCGTCGTTGACGAGCATCCAGCCGCCCGGCATGTCGTGCTCGACGAAGTCGCGCGCCACCTCGAGCGCGTCCGGCGTGCGGAGCTTGCCGGGCACGTTCCACGAGCCGGGGTTGCGCGACTTGTACGACTCGGACGAGCGGTTGTAGCAATCCGCGTCGCCGTACTCGAGCGCGTAGACCGGCGGCATGTGCGGGCGGCCCGTGAGCAGCGTGTACCCGTCGAGCGACTCCTTGTAGTCGCCCACGAAGTAGTAGGCGTCGAACCGCCGCTCCTCGTGCGTCGTCGTCGCGTCCTGCGTGAACGCGTACGTGCCGCGCGCGAACGTGTTGCGCAGCACGCCGTAGCCCGCGCTCGTCATGTAGTACGGCACCGCGTTGGGGTAGCCGTCGTCGTCCCAGTCGTACGAGCGCGCGATGTTGATCGTCGCGCCCGTGTGGATCGAGCGGCCGTTCTGCATGCCGCCGCCGAGGAACTGCTCGCCCTCGCGCGGGGTCAGGTGCTGGGTCGCGCTGTTCGTCCCGAACGTGATCGGCGCCGACTCCTCCCACACGACCGAGCCGTCGGCCCGCGTGAGGGTCATGCGGCTCGTCGCGCGGTCGACCGTGAGCGTCACGGCGCCCGTCGAGAGCGTGACGACGTCGCCGTCCTCGACCGTCGGCGTCGCGCCGGGGAACTCGTCCGTGCCGACGACGATGTCCGCCGTCCGGGCCGGGTCGCCCTCCGGCGTGTTCGCCGGGTCGGTGAAGGAGCCGCTCGGGTCCGCCTCGACGCGCAGCGTCGTGTCGTCGAGGAAGGTCACGCGCGCGGCGCCGTTCTCGGCGCGCAGCGTGACGACGTTCCCGTCCTGCTCGACGGCCGTGATCGCGCCGATCGGGGTGCCGTTCGCCGCGACCGGGACCTCGGGCGTGACGGGCTTCGGCGTGATCGGCGTCGGGCCGTCGGCGGTCGTGGCGGCCTCGGTGGTGCTCGGCGCCGGTGCGGCGCCCGCGGGGACTGCGACGAGCCCCGTGGCGACGAGCGCGGCGGCGGCGAGCGCGGCCGCCGCGGCCCTGGGGTTGCGCCGGCGAGCGGCGCTCGCCGGGTGTCGCTGACGTAGTGGCTTCATGGAGCTCCCTCGCCCGGGCCGCTCGCGTGCAGTGCGTTGGACGCTGAGCAACCGTTGGTCAGTGTTCGTGCGGTACTGCATGAATCTGCGTGATTCCACGTCGAATCACGCACCAAGCATCACGTATCACCTGCCATCGCGCAAGACCCTTTCTCTGGACAACACATCTGATCTCTGCAAGATTCGACGCGATACGCGCCTCGTTCGGTCGTAAAACGTCAACGGGTGCGGTCGCGCGGTGCCGTCGCCGCGCAGCCCCGGGCCCCGCGCCCACTCATCGATAGCAACGGAGTCATCGTGAGCCTCTCTCCCCCGCCACCCGCCCGGCCACGCGGCCGGCGCCGCACCGCCGCGGTCGCGCTCGTCGCCACCGGCGCCGTCGCGCTCGCGGGCGTGCCCGCCGCGACCGCGTCCCCGTCCGGACCGCTGCCCGCCGAGCCCGCCGCCGGAGCGGCCGCCTCCGAGCTCGCGCCCGTCGCCGAGCCCGCGGCGTACCCCGGCACGGCGCCCGGCACCGCGAGCGTCGAGCTCTCCGGCGACGCGGTCACGCTGTCCAACGCCGTCCTGTCCGCCACGTGGTCGTTCGCGGGCGGCACGCCCGCCCTCACCGCGCTGCACCACGCCGAGACCGGGACCGACGTCGCCCTTGGCGCGGCCGGGTTCGTCACCCTCACGCTCGCGGACGGCACGACGATCACCGGCGACGACCTCACCGCCGTCGGCACGCCCGTGCGCACCGACCTCGCGCCCGAGCCGGACGCGGTGCGCTGGTCCGAGCGCGAGGCGGGCGCCGCGGTGAGCGCGACGTACCGCTTCGACGACGGCACGCGCGCGTTCGACCTCGTGTGGACGGTCTCCCTGCGCGACGGCGCCAGCTCCGTCCAGCAGGCGTTCGAGCTGACGAACGTGACCGGCACGTTCGACGTCACCGCGCTGCGGCTCGTCGACGTGTCCCTGCCCGGCGCGCGCGTCGACGGCCGCGACGACGGCAGCCCCGTCGTCGTCGGCGACCAGGGTGCCGAGCGCTTCTTCCTCGGCGTCGAGACGCCGCTGTCGAAGCCCGCGGTCTCCGGCGACGCCGTCCAGGTCGACGTCCCGCGCGCGGGCGACCTGACCACCGGGGACACGCTCGGCTACACCGCGAGCGTCGGCGTCGTGCCCGACGGCCAGCTCCGCCGCGGCTTCCAGTACTACGTCGAGCGCGAGCGCGTGCACGACCGCCGCACGTTCCTGCACTACCAGAGCTGGCTCGACCTCAAGCCGCCGTCGGAGGTCATCGACTCCGCCGAGCTCAACGAGGCGATCGCGCTGTTCGGCGACGAGCTCACCGGGCGCGGCGCGAGGATCGACAGCTTCTGGATCGACGACGGCTGGGACTACGTGCGCGACCCCGCGGTCGCGGACGAGAGCGACCTGCACGTGTGGGACTTCGACCCGACCGAGTTCCCCGACGGGTTCGCGCCGCAGAAGGCCCTCGCGGAGCAGTACGACGCGTCGCTGTCCGTGTGGATGTCGCCGTTCGGCGGGTACGGCCAGAGCGCGTGGTCGCGCCAGCAGCTCAACGCGAGCAAGCCCGAGGCCGAGCGCCTCGAGACGCACGGCGGCGCGTTCGCGCTGGGCGGCGAGCGCTACTACGAGCGCTTCCGGTCGGTCGCGTTCGACATGGCCGACAACCAGGGCGTGCGCGGCTTCAAGTTCGACGGGATCGGCGGCGGGCTGTACCAGACGGGCCCCAACGAGACCTACCTCGGCGACTACGAGGCGATGCTTCAGCTCATGACGGACCTGCGCGAGCACCAGCCCGAGGTGTGGATCAACGCGACGGTCGGCACGTGGGGCTCGCCGTACTGGCTGTGGTTCACCGACTCGATCTGGCGCGACGGGCACGACGCCGGGCAGGCGGGCGCGGGCAGCGTGCGCGAGCGCTACGTGAGCTACCGCGACTCGCAGACCTACCGCAACACGGTCGTGGAGAACCCGCTGTTCCCCGTGCCGTCCCTCATGAACCACGGGTTCACGTTCAGCGAGCGCACCCCGCAGTTCACGGCGGACTACGACCTGTCCGACCCGGCGGTGCGCGCCGAGGTGGGCCGCGACATGCGCGCCTACTTCGCGCTCGGTCTCGGGCTGCAGGAGCTCTACGTGCGCAACACGCAGGTCCGCCCGGACCAGCCCGGCGCCGAGTGGTTCTGGGACGAGCTCGCGGCCAACGCGCGCTGGGCGCGCGACAACGAGAACCTGCTCTCCGACGTCCACTGGGTCGGCGGCGACCCCGCGGTCGGCGAGGTCTACGGCACCGCGGCGTGGGCGGCGGCCGACGACGAGGCCGGCACGACCGACCAGGCGATGCTCATGCTGCGCAACCCCACGCCGTACCCGCAGTCGTTCCGGGTCGAGGTGGGCGACGCGCTCGAGCTGCCCGCGGGCGCGGAGCAGACGTACGCGTTCACGGACCGCGACGGCAACCGCGACGGGTTCGTGGCGCGCGCCGGGACGGACTACTGGATCGAGCTCGAGCCGTTCGAGGTCACGGTGTTCGAGGGCGTCCCGAGCGACGCCGAGCCCACGCCGAGCGAGCCGGGCGCCGTCCCGCTCGACAAGTCCGCGTGGACCGCGACCGCGGACAGCGCCGAGACGACGTACGAGAACGGCGCCGCGGCGAACGCGATCGACGGCAACGCCGGCACGATCTGGCACACGTCGTACGCGACGGGGATCGACCCGCTGCCGCACACGCTGACGATCGACCTGGGCAGCGAGCAGCGCGTCGGCGTGCTGCGCCACGTGTCCCGTCAGGACGGCGGCGTCAACGGGCGCATCTCGACGTACGAGGTGCGCACGAGCCTCGACGGCGAGAGCTGGACGACGGTCGCGAGCGGCACGTTCAACGGCACGTCCGAGCCGGACCTCGTCGACCTCGAGCCGACGACGGCACGGTTCGTCCAGCTGCGCGCCACGGGGTCCGTCAACGGCGCCGGGTACACGAGCGTCGCCGAGATCGACCTCTTCGGGGCACCCGAGGAGACTCAGGCCCCGGTCACGGTGACGGCGCAGACGCGCTGCCTCGCGGGCACCGCGTACGTCGCGGTGCGCGCCGTGAACGACGACGACGCCCCGCTCGCGGTGCGCCTCGTCACGCCGTTCGGCACGCACGAGGCGGCGGAGGTCGCCCCGGGCGCGTCCGCGTACCAGTCGTTCAGCACGCGCTCCGCGCACGTGGACGCGGGCGAGGTCACGGTCGAGGCGGGCGGCGGCACGGTCGTCGCGCCGTACGACGCGCGCACCTGCTGACGCGGGTGCGGCGGCCCGGGAGCCCGGGCCGCCGCACCGTGGTCCACCCGCCGGTCGGACGGCCTGACGGCCCGGCGGTGGAGCTCTCAGGCGGCGCGGAGCACGCCCAGGAGACGCACGACCTCGGCGCGCATCGCGTCGCGCCCGGCGCCGAGGTACTTGCGCGGGTCGACGACCGTCGGGTTCTCGTCGAGGTACGCGCGCAGCGCGGTCGTCAACGTGTTGTTGAGGTGCGTCGAGACGTTGATCTTCGTCATCCCGGTCTCGACGGCGCGCGTGAGGTCGGCGTCGGGGACGCCCGACGAGCCGTGCAGCACGAGCGGCACGGGCACGGCGGCACGCAGCTCCGCGATGCGCGCGAAGTCGAGCGACGCGGTGCGGTCCGTCATCGCGTGCGAGGAGCCGACGGCCACGGCGAGCGCGTCCACGCCCGTCGCGTCGACGAACTCGACCGCCTCGGCCGGGTCGGTGCGCACGCCGGGCGCGTGCACGCCGTCCTTGCCGCCGACCTTGCCGAGCTCGGCCTCGACGAACACGCCGACGGCGCGCGCCTGCGCGACGACCTCCGCCGTCGCGGCGACGTTGTCCTCGTAGTCGAGCGCGGAGCCGTCGTACATGACGGACGTGAACCCGAGCTCGATCGCCTCGGTGACGAGGTCGCGGTCCTCCGCGTGGTCGAGGTGCACGACGACCGGCACCTCGGCCGCGCGCGCGATCGCGAGCGACGCGGCGGCGACGGGCTCGAGCCCGCCGTGCCAGCGGGCGGCGTTCTGGCTGATCTGCAGCACGACGCCGGCGCCGACCTCGGTGGCCGCCGCGACGAACGCCTCGGCGTGCTCGATCTGGATGACGTTGAACGCCCCGACGCCGCGCCCCTCGGCGCGGGCGGGGTCGAGCAGGTGGTCGGTGGTGACGAGGGGCATCAGGACTCCGGTTCGGTGACGACGTGGGTGAGCAGGCGGTCGACGTCGGCGCGGTCGACCGCGCCCGCGACGGGCTGCAGGACGGCCGCGGCGGAGGTCGCCGCGGCGAGCGCGAGACGGTGCGCCCAGGGCTGGTCGGGGTCGACGGCGAGCGCCGCCATCGCGGCGTCGCCCGCCCCGGTGGGGTTGCCCGCGACGGGCGCGGCGAGGCGCGCGCGGCCCACGACCGCGGGCATCACGGGCCCGTCCGGGCCGGCCTCGTACGCGGTGAGGCCGCGCTCCCCGTCGGTGACGACGACGGCGCGCGCCCCGCGGCGCAGGAGCTCCCCGGCGGCGCGCGCGGGGTCGTCGACCCCGGTCGCCTCGACGAGCTCGGACCGGTTGGGCTTGACGAGGTCGGCGCCCGCCTCGGCGGCCCACACGAGACCGGGCCCCGAGACGTCGACGTGGACGCGCGCGCCCGCGGCGCGCAGCGCGCCGACGAGCCCGACGACCCGCTCGCGCGTCGTCCCGGGCGGCAGCGAGCCGGAGACCGTGGCGACCACGGCGGCGGGCGCCGTGCCGACCTGCGCGACGCACGCGGCGACGAGCGCCGCCCACTCCGCGTCGTCGAGCGCGGGGCCGGGCTCGTTGAGCACCGTGGGGTGCCCGCCGTCCTCCGCGCCCGCCTCGGCGGGGACCACGGCGACAGACTGGCGCACGGCGCCCGCGACCGGCACGACGGCGGCCGGTTGCCCGTCGGCGTCGAGGTCGTCCGCGAAGGGCCCCGCGAGCGGCCCGCCCAGGGGGCACACGGCGACGCTCGCGGACCCGAGGGCGCGCACGACGCGCGCGACGTTGACGCCCTTGCCGCCCGCGCGCGCGACGACGGAGCGCACGCGCAGCGACTCCCCGGGCAGCAGCCGGTCGACGCGGTACGTGACGTCCCAGGCCGGGTTGGGCGTGAGCGCGACGACGCGCGTCACGGCGCGACGCCGTCCGCCGTGACGAGCCCGCCCAGCGGCGCCGAGCCCGGCGCCGGGCGGACCGCGTGCCGGTGCGGCACGTCGAGGCCCGCGGCGCGCGCGGCGTCCCAGCCGAGCAGG
Source organism: Cellulosimicrobium composti (assembly GCF_010287905.1). Classification (NCBI taxonomy): domain Bacteria; kingdom Bacillati; phylum Actinomycetota; class Actinomycetes; order Micrococcales; family Promicromonosporaceae; genus Cellulosimicrobium; species Cellulosimicrobium composti. Next base: position 42,804 of record NZ_JAAFAN010000003.1, on the reverse strand, counting down.
GCGGCCCCGTGCATGCCCGCGGCCGAGCCGAGCTCCGCCGGGACGAGGCGCGGTACGGGGTGCACCGTGAGGTAGGAGCGGACCGCCTCGTCGAGCGGGCGCAGCAGGGCGTCGCCCGCGCGCACGAGCCCGCCCCCGACGACGACCGTCGGCAGCGCGAGGAGGCGCGTCATCTCCGCGACGAGCTCGCCGAGCCGGTCGACGCCGCGGTCCCAGACGCCGCGGGCGACGTCGTCGCCCGCCTGCGCCCGCGCGAGCACCTCGCGCGCGCCGGGGACGTCCGCGACGGGCGCCCCGGTGAGGCGCCGGTACGTGCGGGCCATGCCCGCCGCGGACGCGAACGTCTCGGCGCAGCCGCGCCCGCCGCACGGGCAGGGCTCGCCGTCGCGCGCCCCGCCGTGCCCGACCTCGCCCGCCCAGCCGTGCGCCGGGTACGGCTCGCCGCGCAGCACGACCGCCGCCGCGATGCCCGTGCCCACCGCGAGGAACGCGTGGTCGTGCGCCCCGCGCGCGGCGCCGAGGCGCCACTCCGCGAGGCCGCCGGCGCGCACGTCGTGACCGAAGCCGACCGGCAGGCCGGTCGCCTCCGCGACGAGCGCTCGCACGGGCAGGTCGACCCAGTCGAGGTTCTCGGCGCTCAGGACGACGCCGGCCTCCTCGTCCACGGTGCCGGGCACCGCGAGCCCGACGGCCGCGACGGTCCGCCCGGCGGGGACGCGCCCGCGGACGTCCGCGACCGCGGCGAGCACCGCGGCGAACGATGCCTGCGGGCCCTGGGCGGCGCGCGTCGGCGTGACCTGCTCCAGGAGCACGCCGTCCGCGTCGACGAGCGCGGCCTTGATGTCGGTGCCCCCGACGTCGAGCGCGACGACGACGGGGCCCTGGCCCGCGAGGGTCCGGGCCCCGTCGCCGTGGTGGGTCTCGCCGCTCACGACGCCGTCGTGTCGAGGATGATCGAGCGCGTGAGGTGACGCGGCGCGTCGGGGTCCAGGCCCTTGCTCTCCGCGTTCGCGACCGCGAGCCGCTGGAGGCGCACGAGCGTCACCTGCGGGTCCTCGTCGAACCGGACCGCGAGGGCGCCCGTCCGCTCGACGTCGTCCACCAGGCCCGGCACCTCCTCGCCCAGGAGGTACACGACGCTCGTCTCGTCGGAGATGCTGATCGGCCCGTGCCGGTAGTCCATCGCGGGGTACGACTCGGCCCACGCGAGCGACGCCTCGCGCATCTTCAGCGCGGCCTCGTTCGCGAGGCCCACGGAGAAGCCGCGCCCGAGGAACGTGAACTGCGTGCGCGCGAGGTGCTCGGCCGGCACCTCCCACGTCACGGCCTCCTCGGCCGCGGTCGCGAGGGCGGCCACGTCGTCGCCGAGCGACGCGCGCAGCAGGCTGAGGGCCGCGGTCGCGAACCGCGTCTGGACGACGGAGCGCTCGTCCGCGAACTCCATGACGACGACGTCGTCCGCCGCCGTCGCGCCCGGGGACTCGGGGTCGCCCACGATCGCGAGCGTGCGCTGCTCGCCCTGCAGGGCGTCGAGGAGCTGGAGGATCTCGGTCGTCGTGCCGGACCGCGTGATCGCCACGACGCGGTCGTAGCGGCGACCGGTCGGGTACTCGCTCCCGGCGAACGCGTCGGTCTCGCCCAGCCCGAGCGCCTCGCGCCGGGCCGCGTACGCCTGCGCCACGAACCACGAGGTCCCGCACCCCACGACGGCGACGCGCTCACCTGCCTGCGGGAGGATCTCCGTGCTCCGGGCCGCGAGCTCCGCGGCGCGGCGCCACACCTCGGGCTGGCTGGCGATCTCTGCGCTCACGTGGGTCGTTCTCATGGTGCTGAGTACCTTTCTGCGATGCAGCGGCCGGCGGGCGCCGGCCGCGCGTGACCGACGCCGCTACACGACGACGACCTCGACGCCCGCCTCGCGGAGGGGGTCGAGGGCGTCGGCGGTGGCGCCGCTGTCGGTGACGAGGGTGGTGACCTGCGAGATCTCGCAGATCTGGGCGAAGGACCGGGTGCCGACCTTGTCGGACGTGCCGACGGCGACGACCGAGCGCGACCGCTCGACGAGCGCGGTCGTCACGCCGGCCTCGTCCGGGTCGCCGCACGTGAGGCCCGCGGCCGCGTCGATGCCGAGCATGCCGAGCACGAGGACGTCGAGCCACAGCGTGCGGGCCATCTGGATCGCGGCGGGGCCGGTGAGCTCGTACGACTGGGCGCGCGCCGTGCCGCCGAGGCACACCGTGCGCACCTGGGGCCGCAGCACGAGCTCGGTCGCGATGTTCAGCGCGCTCGTGACGACCGTCAGGGCGTGCCCGCTCTGCTGGAGCGCGTCCTCGGACGTCTCCTCGGTCTGCTCGCCGAGCGCCTTGGCGACGAGCGTCGTCGTCGTGCCGCCGTTGAGGCCCACGACCGGGGCCGTGTACCGCTCGAGGACGAGCGCGGCCGCCGCGGCGGCGATGCGCTGCTTGTCCTCGACCTGCTTGCTGTACCGGCGCGGGAGCCCGTACGCGACCGACGCCGCGACGACGCCGCCGTGGGTGCGGTGCGCGAGCTGGCGCGCGGCCATCTGGTCGAAGTCGCGGCGCACCGTCGACTCGGAGATGCCGAACTCGTCCGCGACCTCCGTCACGGACAGGCGGCGGCGGTCGGCGAGGAGGGCGAGCATGCGCTCCCACCGGACGGACTTGCTGAGGCCGGCGAGGCCGACGTTGTCGGCGAGCTCGTCGTGGGTCGTCGTCATTTGATGCTCCCTGCGGTCAGGCCTCCGACGAGGCGCTTCTCGATGATCGCAAAGAGGATGATGACGGGGACGATCGCCACGATCGAGACCCCGAAGACGTACTGCCACGCGGAGTCGTACTGCCCGATGAACTTCGTCAGAGCGACCGACAGCGGCTGGTTGCCGGCCGTCGACAGGATGACGAGGGACGCCGCGAACTCGTTCCAGGCGGCGACGAACGTGAAGATGATCGCGGTGACGATGCCGGGCCACACGAGCGGCAGGTTGATGCGGAACAGGACCGTCCAGCGGCCCGCGCCGTCGATCTGCGCGGCCTCGTCGACCTCCTTGGGGACGCTCGCGAAGAACGAGTGCATGATCCACACGGCGAACGCGAGGTTGAACGCGGCGTTGACGAGGATCATCGCGAGCCACGTGTCGACGATCCCGAAGGCGAGGAACTGGCGGAACAGGCCCGCGACGAGCACCGCCGGCTGGAGCATCTGCGTGACGAGCACGAGGAACAGGAACGCGAGGCGACCGGGGAAGCGGAACCGCGCGGTGTAGTACGCCGCCGGGACGGCGACGAGGAGCACGAGCAGGGTCGCGAAGACCGAGATGACGATCGTCGAGACGAGGTTCTGCGGCAGCGGCGTCTCGGGCGTCGACCACATCGAGACGTAGTTGTCGAAGTGCCACTCCTGCGGCAGGTACGTCGGCGGGATCCGCAGGATCTCCGGCCGGCTCTTGAGCGAGCCGAGCAGCATGACGACGTACGGCACGAGGAACAGCGCGGCGATGACGATGCCCGCGATCACGCGGCCCGTGACCGAGCCGTGGGCTCCGGGGCCGCCGGTGCGGTACTTCGACGCCTTGCGCCGGGGCGCGCTCTCGCGCGCGACGGCCTCGCGAGTCGCCGGGGCGGGCTGGGTCGTGGCGCTCACTCGTCCACTCCCTTCATCGGCTTGACGATCCGCATGTAGGCGACGATCACGAGGATGACGATCGCGAAGTTCACGACCGACAGCGCGGAGGCGAGGTCGACCCGGCGGTCGGACTGGATGAGCTTGAAGATCAGCGTCGTCGTGGTGTCCGCGTCGTAGCCGGGGATCGAGCCGGTCATGATGCGCAGGATCGGCAGCGAGTTGAAGACGTTGATGATGTTGATGAGCGCCGCGACGGACAGCGCGGGCTTGAGCTGCGGCAGGATCACCGAGAAGTAGGTGCGCGACCGCGACGCGCCGTCCATGCGCGCCGCCTCGACCACCTCGTGCGGCACGGCCTGCAGACCCGCGAGGATCGTGTACGTCGTGAACGGCAGCGACACGAACACCGCGACGACGATCGCGACGATGAACGCCGACGTCGCGTTCTTCGTGAAGCCGTAGTCCCCGACCTCGAGGATCCCGATGTCGGCGAGGAACTGGTTGAAGATGCCGTAGTTCGGCTGGAGGCCGTAGTAGACGACGGTCGTCGTCATGACGACGGACGCCGCCCACGGCACGATCACCGCGAGGCGCACGAGCTGGCGGCCCGGGAACTGCTTGTCGAGGAAGTTGGCGAGCGCGAGCGAGATGACGACGGTGAGGCCGACGACCACGACGACCCACACCACGGTGTTGAGCAGGACGCGCGGCAGCGCGTCGATCGCGAAGACGTCGGCGTAGTTCTCGAGCCCGGCGCTCCCGCGGTCCACGCCCGACTGCGAGATGTCGCGCGTCGAGTTGAAGATCATGACGCCCGCGGGGAACAGCACGATCAGGGCGATGAGCGCGAGGCTGGGCCCGATCCACGGGAGGGCGGTGAGGGTGCCGCGCCAGGTGCGTCGCGAGCGGTCGTCCGCGCCCGGTGGCGCGGCGTGGTGGTCCGACGGCGGCGCGGCGCTCGCCGTCGTGGCACCGGCCTGGGTGCCGGTCGTGTCGGTGGTCATCGTGGAGTCCTCGGGTGCCGGGTTGAGGTCTGGGTCGGGTGCGCCCGGCGGTCGTCACCGATGCGTCACTGGTCGGCCTTCGCCTGGATCTCCGTGAGCACGGCCTGCGCCTCCTTGCCCTGCGCGACCTGCCCGATGAGCGACTGGATCGCGCCCTGGGCCGCCGACCACTTCGGGTTGGTCGACGGGTAGAACTGCGCGTTCGGCAGCAGCTCGAGGAACGGCGCGATGGTCTCCTTCGTGGCGAGCTCCTCGCCACCCGACTTCGTGGTCGGGATGAAGCCCTCGGCGTCGACCCACGGCACGTAGACCTCGGGCGAGTAGTAGTAGTCGAGGAACGCCTTGATCGCGTCCTGCTTGTCGCCCTCGTTCTTGAACGCCATGAGGTGGTCGGCGACGCCGAGCGTGACGGGCGAGCCGTCCTTGGTCGCGACCGGGGCGGTGCCGTAGTTGAGGTCGGGGTTCTTGTCCGCGATCTGGCCGATCGTCGGGGGCAGGCCGACGATCATGCCGATCTTGCCCTGGATGAACACGTCGATGAGCGGCGTGCGGTCGGTCGCGCCGGCGTCGGGCTGCGTGAGGTTCTCCGCGGCGAGGCTCTGGAAGAACTGCGCGGCCTCGACGTTCTCCGGGGTGTCGATCGTGATCTCGGACGCGTCGCCGTAGCCGCCGCCGTTGCCGAAGAACCAGATCCCGGCCTCCGCCTGCGCCTCCTCGGAGCCGAGCGGGAGGCCGTAGCCGTAGGTGCCGCCGCCGAGCGCGGAAATCTTCGCCGCCGCGTCCTTGAGCTCGTCCCACGTGGCCGGCGGGGCCTCGGGGTCGAGGCCGGCCTGCGTGAACAGGTCCTTGTTGTAGAACATGGTGCGCGCGGAGGCGATGAGCGGCAGGCCGTACTGGGTGCCGTCCATGGACGCGTTCTCGACGAACGACTCCTGGAAGTCCGCGATCGTCTCGGGCGAGAGCACCTCGTCCGCGGAGTACAGCAGGTCGTCCTCGACGAACCCGGCGAAGGCGTCGATGTTGAGGATGTCCGGCGCCTGGTCCGACTGCACCTTGGTGCGGACGACGTCGTTGATGTTGTCCCAGGACTGGACCTCGAGGTTCACGTCGATGTCCGGGTTCTCCTCCTCGAACCCCGCGATGACGTCCTCCCAGAGGGCCTTCGTCTGGTCCGAGTACGTGGGGACGAGCAGGTCGAGCGTGGTGCCGTCACCCTCGTCGCCACCGCCGCCCTGGCCGCCGAAGCCGCACGCCGAGAGCGTGAGCCCGGCGACCGCCGTGAGCGCCACCAGACGCAGCGGGCGACCCGCCGAGAGGGTCGTGCGCCGCGTGTTCGGGTCCTTCATGTCCTTGTCCTCCGCTTCGTTGCCATGAGGTCGATCGGTCCGGACCACGTGAGGCACGAGCCCGGGAGGAACGACCGGATCTGTCATCGTCATTGATAGATCACGATCATTTCCTGCTGGTTACGATCACATAGAAGCACGTTACGCCAGACCGCGTCCAGAGTCGAGCAGATTCCGTCATCGAACTGTCACCTTCGCGCACCAGCGGGGCGTCGCGCACCCGCACGAGGGCGCGTACGGCGGTCCCGAGGGCCCGCGACGGCGCCCGGCCCGCGGAGTACCGTCGTTCCTGGAGCGCCACCACGACGCCGAGGTCGAGGACGGGGCGGAGGACGCGATGGCCACGAGACTGCCTCCCCCGGGGCCGCTGCCCGCGGGGCAGCACCCCGGCTGCGACACGTCCGGGATGCTCCTCGTGCACCGGATCTTCCGCTGGCTGTACCGCGAGCTCCCCGTCCTGGTGCGCGACGTCGCGCCCGGGGACACCGCGCGCTCGGCCGTCGTGGGCCGCTACGCGCACCTCGACGTGTTCGCGCTGCACCTGCACCACGAGACGGAGGACCTCGCGCTGTGGGACCGGCTCGTCGCGCGCGACCCCGCGTGCGCGCTGCACGTCGGCCGGATGCGCGCGCAGCACGCCGAGGTCGCCCGGCACCTCGACCGCGTCGAGCCGCAGATCGACCCCTGGGTCACGACCGCCGACCCCGCGCTCCGCGACGCGCTCGCGACCGACGTCGAGCGCGTCCGCGACGCGCTCGCCGGGCACCTGCGCGAGGAGGAGGACGACGTCCTCCCCGTCGCGGGCGCGCTCCTGTCCCAGGAGGAGTGGGAATGGATGGAGCGGCACACGCGCGCCGAGCTCCAGTCGCACCGCAAGGAGCTCGGCAAGGACCTCCTGGCGCTCCAGCTCGGGCTCCTCCTCGCGAGCGTCCCCGCGGACGAGCGCGAGGAGTGGTTCCGCACGAACGTGCCCGCGCCGGTCCGCGTCCTGTACCTGCTGCTCATGAAGCGCCGCTACGACCACGCGATGCGCGAGCTCTACCCTGGCCGGCCCGTCCCCGCGATGGCGTGACACCCCGGACCGAGGAGGACGGACCGTGCGGCGCCGCGTGACGATCGAGGAGCACCTGGACCACCCGCCGTCGCGCGTCTTCCCCTACCTCGCGGACCCGTGCCGGTGGCCGCTCTTCGCACCCGCGGTGCACTCCCGCCGCCCGCTCGACGACGGCCCGCTGCGCGTCGGCCAGCGGTGGGCCGGCGTCGACCGCATCGGCCCGTTCCCCGTCCGGTTCACCGACGTGCTGGAGGCCGTCGACCCGGGCAGGCGGGTCGTCTGGTACTCCACCTCGCCCTGGAGCTCGCGCGTCGAGTACGTGTGCACGCCCGACGGCCCGGGCACGCGCGTGCGGGCCGACTACGACGGCGACGTCTCGGCGTGGCTCCGTGTGCTCGCGCTCCTGCCGACGGCGGTCCTCGCCCGCGTCCTGCGCCGGGACTTCGCGGGCCTGCGCCGGGTGCTCGAGGCCGAGGACCGTACCGCCGCCCGCTCGTCCTGAGGTCCCGGTGCCGCCGCGAGCCGGGACTCGCGGCGGCTCACCCGTGGTCGATGCGGTCGGTGGCGCCGCCCCCGACGTTGGTCGAGGCGAGGAGCGCCAGCGCGCGGGCCGCGTGCGTCACCTCGCTCGCCTCGTCCGTGCGCGCCGCGACGAGGGCGCACCAGACGAGCTCGCGCGCAAGAGCCTGGTGCGCGGTCCCGAGCCGTGCGCGGTCGGCCTCGCGCATCGCGCGCACGAGCGCGGCGAGCGCGACGTCCGTCGTTCGTCGCGGCACGTCCGGCTCCGGGTGCAGTGCGGCGGTCGTGCGTACGTCGACCGCGAGACGCAGGGCGCGCCGCACGCGCGCGGAGCCCGTGACCCCGACGCGCCACGGGCCGGGCGGGCCGGCACGCCCGCGCAGCACGTCGTGGAACCCGTCGAGCTCGTCCGGGGTGAGGACCGGCGGAAGGACCGTGTCGACGCGTCGCGTGCCTCCGCCGCCCGCCAGGGCGGGATGACTGCGACGGGTCAGCGTCGCGTAGCCCCAGATCGTGGGGCGCAGCACGCGGTGCACCGTACCGCCACGCATCATCGCCCTCCTTCGAGACGGGTCGTCCGACGAGCGCCCTCGCGTCGCCGGTGGAGGACGGCCCTGCCCGCGCTGGAGGTCGCGGGCAGGGCCGTCCGGTCCCGCTGTCAGCTGGTCAGCCGGCGGCGACGCGCCGCGAGCAGGGCCAGCATCCCGAGGAGCAGCAGGAGCGCTGCTCCCCCGGCGACCCACGCCAGGGTCGCGCCGGTGGTGGCGAGCGAGCTTCCGGGCTTGCCCGGCGCTCCCGGAGTCCCCGGCTGGGCCGGGTCGACCGGCTCCGGTGGCGCGGCGCACGCGTCGGCCGAGTCGGTCAGGTCGTTGTGCCCGACGCCCGCCGTGTTGGCGAACCCACCGGCCTCGCCCGAGCCCGGGGCGGGGCAGGCGAACGTCGTCGCGTCGGCCCTGCCCGGGTCGACGGCCGCCACGACCTCGACGCGGTAGACGTGGGTCGCACCAGGGGCGAGGTCCACGTCGACGGCCACGACGTTCGCGTCGTCGCCCTCCGCGCCCTGACCCGTCCACGTCGCCGACGCCGTCACGCCCTCGGGCGTCGCCGTCACCGTGGCGGACCGCACCGTGATGCCCGCGCCGTAGCGCAGGCGGTCGGTGAGGTCGTACGCCCCGGCCGAGCCGCCGTCGTTCGTGACGGTGACGGCGTACCGCACGGTCCACGAGCCGTCATCGCCCTGGACGGGGTCGCCGTCCGTCGACTTGGTGACGTCGATCGAGGGCAGCGGGGCGCAGTCGGTGTCCGTCTGCGTCCCACCGGTCTCGTCCGTGAGGGTGGCCGCGTTGTTCAGACCCTGCTGCAGCGTGTTCGACCCGGCGGGGACCGTGCAGGCCGGCGAGCCGGTCCCGTCCCCGTCCACGTCGTCCGCGGCGAAGGACAGCGGCACGTGCGCGACCACCGTGACCCGGTAGACGTGCGGGGCGTAGCCCTCGTCGTCCATGCCCGCGATCGACACGCCCGTGGCGATGCGCTGGTCGGCGGCGCCGTCGAACCCGGCGTTGACCGCCACGCCCTCGGGGCCGGTCACGGCGACCGAGTCGACCGTGACGACCGGGGCGAAGAGCAGCTCGTCGTCCAGGTCGTAGGTCGTCGCCTCGCCCCCGACGTTGCCGACGGTGAGGTCGTAGACGACCTCCCACGTCCCGTCGCCGGCCGGCGCCGCGGAGACCAGCGCCTTGTCGAGGGTCGGCTTGCCGGGGCGCACGCACGCGTCGTCCGTCCCGTCCAGGCCGTTCCAGCCCACCGTCGCGGTGTTCGCCAGACCGCCCGCAACCGTGGACCCGTCACCCGTCGTGCACGCGTCGGTGTCCGGGATCTCGACGTCGGACAGGTCTGCCGCGTACCGCACGGTCACCGTGTAGGTGTGCACGACGGGTGCGGTCGTCGCCCCGGCGATCGGCTGCCCGGCCACCACGAGGGTGTCGCTCGTGCCGTCGAAGCCGGGGTTGAGCCCCACCGGCTCCGGCGCGTCGGTCACGACGTCCTGGACGCCGAGCACCTCGACGCCCTCACCCGGCGCGAGCTCGTCCGTGAGGTCGTAGAGGCCGTCACCCGGGCCCGCGTTCGTCACCGTGATCTCGTACACCGCGTCGTACAGGCCCGGCTCGCCCTCGACCGGCGTCACCGCACCCGACAGGGACTTGGCGATGTCGATCAGCGGCAGCGACGCGCACGCGTCGTCGGCGGAGGTCTCCCCGTTGTGCGTGAGCTCGGTGGCGTTCGCGAGGCCGCCGCCCTCGCCCGACCCGGGCTCGGGGCACGCGAGCGTCGACGGCGTCACCACGGCCCGGTCGAGCGAGACCACGACCTGGACCTGGTAGGTGTGCGCGGCGCCGGCGCCGAGCGTCACGCCCGCGGCGACGACGTTCTCGGTCGACCCGGCGGCGCCCTGACCGGTCCAGCCCGCCTCCGTCGCAACGCCGTCGGGCGCGGCGACGACGGCCGCGGACTCCACCACGATGCCCTCGCCGTACTGCAGCCGGTCGACGAGGTCGTAGTCGCCCGCCGCCTCGCCCGCGTTGGTCGCGACGAGGTCGTACGTGATCGCCCACGTCCCGTCGCCCTGGGGCACCGGTCCGGCCGAGATCGACTTCTCCACGCCGATCAGGGGCAGGGAGGCGCAGACCTCGTCCTCGGCGACGATCCCGTTGTGGTCGAGGCTCGTGGAGTTCGCCAGCCCGCCGCTCGCGCCGCTGCCCGGAGGCGGGCACTGGAGCGCGACCGGGTCGATGGTCGCCTCGTCCATCCGGACGGTGACCTCCACCTGGAACGTGTGCAGCCCCCCGGCGGCGAGCTCGACGTCGGCCGCGACCAGGTTCTCGGCCGCCGTGTCCGGTTCTCCGAGTCCTGTCCACGCCGCGTTCGTCGTCACGCCGTCGGGACCGGCGGTGACGGCGGCGTCCACGATCTCGATCCCGTCGCCGTACCGGAGACGGTCGTAGACGTCGTACTCCCCGGCGGCGGCACCCACGTTCTCCGCGACGACGTCGTAGACGACCGTCCACGTCCCGTCACCGTTGGGCGTCGGCCCCGCCGAGATCGACTTCTCGACCGTGATGGCCGCCAGGGTCACGCAGGCCTCTGCGGTGTCGGTGAGGTCGTTGTGCTCGACCCCGGCCGCGTTCGACAGCCCGCCCGAGGACCCGCCGGGCTCCGCCGAGCAGGGCGTGACGACCGGGGCTCCTTCCGTCCCGGGCGCGATCGTCAGCACGACCTGGACCTCGTAGGCGTGGGACGTGCCGGCCGGCAGGGTCACCGCGCTGGCGATGACGTTCTCCGGTGCGCCCTCGGCGCCGAGACCCGTCCAGGTGGCCGACGGCGTCACGCCGTCCGGCGCGGACGTCACGGCCCCCGAGACCACCTCGAGGTCACCGTCCGCGGTCATGCGGTCCGTCACCTCGTAGACCCCGTCGCCGGTGCCGCTGTTCGTGGCGACGACGTCGTACGTCACCGTCCACGTGCCGTCACCGTTCGGCGTCGGTCCCGCCGCGACGCGCTTCTCGACGTCGATCGACGGGATCGGCGCGCACGCCTGGTCCTCCTCGGTCTCGCCGTCGGGGCCGGTCAGCCCGGAGGTGTTGTTGAACCCCTGGTCGGCGTCCGACCCCTCCGCCGGGCACGCCGTCGGGTCGTCCGCGCCGGAGCCCGCGCCGTCGAGCTGCAGCGGCACGTCCGCGAGCACGGTGACCCGGTAGACGTGGGGCTCGTAGCCGTCGTCGTCGTTCCCGGCCAGCGGCACGTCGGACGCGATGGTCAGGTTCTCCTGGCCGTCCCAGGCCGGGTCGGCCAGGACGACGCCGTCGGGCGCCTGCGTCACGGTGGCCGAGACGATGGTCGCCTGGTCCGTGAAGTGCAGCTCGTCCGTCAGGGAGTACGTCGTCGACGGGGTCTGCGTGTTCGACACGACGACCTCGTACACGACCTCCCACCGGCCGTCACCGACGGGGGTGGCCGAGACGATCTCCTTGGTGTGCGTCGGCGTGCCGACCACCGTGAACCCTGCGGGGTCGCAGTTGATCGTCGGCTCGACGCCGGAGTCCTCCGGGACGTCGGCGTCGGCGCACGCCGTGTTGACGACCGCGTCGTCCACCGGCTCCGAGAGCACGATCTCGAACTCGTGGCTCTCGACCTCGCCCGGAGCGAGCGACTCGATCGTGAACGACCCGAGCTCGGGCTGCAGGTCGTCGGACACGACGACGTTCGTCAGCGTCCCCTGACCGGTGTTCTCCACGACGATCCGGTACCGGACCGTGTCACCGACGCGGAGCTGCGGGTAGTCCAGCGGGTCGTTGGCGTCACGCCACTCGCCGTCGGCGTCCTGGACGTACTTCTTCAACGACGCCGAGTAGTAGTTCGCGATCGACGTCGGCGCCGACGTCCGCATGACCAGCCGCGTGTTCTCGGCACGACCCTGGGAGCGGTTCACGAGCGTGTCGCCCCCGACCATGCCGTCCGTGACCACAGGGACCGAGATCGTGAGCTCGCCCCGCGGCGCGAGCGTGCCCGTGATGACGCGCACCGCCGTGGCGTCCGGGGTGTACTCCGTCGTCCAGCCCACCGTGTTGCCCGCGACGCTTCCCGCCGAGCCGTTCGAGGGGTCTGCCGGGTCGTCGGTCAGGGTCGTCGGGTCGGCCGTCGTGTAGTAGACCGTCCCGCCGATCGAGGAGGTCACGGGCCCGTCCAGCAGGTAGGAGCCGGAGAACGCCGTCCCCCGCCCGTCCCCCACGTACGGGAGGATGTCGATCACGTCGACGAAGGACTGCGCGATCGGGTCCTGCGAACGCACGAGCACGGTCCACGACCCGGTGCCCACGCCGTCGCCGGCGAGGTTGGGGATGAACGCCTGGTCCGCGGTCTTGATGATCTTCGTCAGGCCTGAGTCGCTCACGACGACCGACGCGGTCGCGTCGTCCGAGGTGACGCCCTCGACGGCCGCGTTGACCGTGTTGACGAGCCGGTCGCCGCCCTGGAGGTCGTCGGGGAAGCGGACGACGTAGGAGAGCGAGTGCTCGGCGTTGGTCGCCACGCCGTCGAGCGTCCAGGTGAGCACCTGCTGCCCGCTGCCGTTCGTGGTGACCGCCGGTTCGGGGCTCGCGGAACCGCCCACGTACGTCGCGCCGGCAGGCAGGGTGTCGACGAGCACGTAGTCGTCGACGGTCGGCGCGACCGCGCCGGTGCCGTTCGCGGAGTAGGTCAGGGTGTACGTCGCCTCACCGCTCGGGTCGACCGTGATCGGCAGGACGGACTTCCGGACGTCCGGGGTCACGCCGATCACGCGCAGCACGTCACGGCCGCCCGCGGCGTACGCGTAGCGCGAGCCAGGAGTGGCGGTGCCGTTGAGGGGCATGTCCGCCGTGTTCGAGGACCGGTTCGGGTGGACCCACACGTTCGACGTGTTCACGGCGTTGATGTACGCGCCCCACGTCCAGACGTCGCGGCCGACCGGCGTCGTCTCCTTGACCCGCTGCGTGACCTGCAGCGCCACGAGGCGCTCCTTGATCGCGTTCGTCGGGGTGAAGACGGTTCGCACGGCCTTGATCGTCGACAGGTCCGCGGGCCGCGTGGTGGTCCAGCCCGTCGTGCCGTTGCACGTGAAGTCGTTGGGCTGGTACGACCCGCTGTCGGGGTTCAGCAGGGCCGACGTGCCCGTGTAGTACGCGAGAGGAAGTCCCGCCTCCGGACCGGTCCGGTTGTTGTCGAACCGGGTGGTGGCCCCCGTGAACTCGACGTTCTGCGTGTCCAGCACGACGCACAGGCCGCCCTGGGTCGCGTTGGGGGTCGAGACGTTGGGGTAGTTCACCGACGCGAACGAGCTCACCTCGGTGCCCGCGGCGACCCGGTACGTGTCCGACCACGAGCTGCCGCTCTGCCCCGTGTAGGCCGGGGTCCAGGCGTGCGACCAGTAGCCCGCCGTCCACGTCCGGTTCACGGAGTTGTTGGACGCGTCGTCCGTGTACGTCTGCCCGTCCACGGCGGTGTAGGTCGGGGCGTTCGAGGTCAGGGTGATCCCGCCGGAGTTCGAGGCCGTCATGACGCGGATCTGCACCTGGCCGGAGGCGACCGCGACGCGGTCCGTGGGGAGGTTGGCTCCCGCGGAGTCCTTGGTGGGCACCTGGGTGTGGCTGTAGTCGATGCCCGAGAGCGTCAACGAGTACGACGTGCTGCTGTTGCGCGTCAGCGTGCACGTGCCGACGAACGGTGCCGTCTGGCTGGGGTCGTTCGAGCCGCCGGACCACGGGTGCCCGCTCGCCGACCCGCTGGTGAAGGCGCGGCACCCGTCGGGACCGAGCTGCATCGTCGCCCCCAGGGTGTTGCTCAGCGTGAGCGCGTACGTGACCTCCGACGGGCCCGCGGGGCTGTGAGTGCCGTGGAACAGGGTCCAGTTGAACACCATGTCGCGGTACGTCGCGGTGTTGCCGGACTGCGTCGTCGCCTGGACCCAGCGGATGTCCTGCAGGAAGGCGTTCTGCACGACGAGGTCCGGGACCGTGGCCTCCTGGTCCGCGACCGTCGCGCCGGCGCTCACCGGCTCGCCCGTCTGGGCCGTGACGCGCATCGGGGTCGTCAGCGCGAACGCGGTGCCCTCGTCCTGCGTCCCGACGTTGCACACGAGCGTCGCACCGTCGTCGGAGATGCTCGAGGCGGGGTCCACGCCGTCGGTGAGGCACACCGGCGGGATCGAGTCGAAGACGGCTCCCTGGCCGGTGACCGTGATCGTCACGTCGTCGACGGGTGCGTTGCCGGGCGCCGCCGCGTCGTCGTTGAGGTTGAACCACCAGGACGCCGACACGGCGTCGCCCGTCGCGACCGTCGTGGGCGTGCCGGCGGACCAGGCGCCCTCCAGCTCGTACACGGTCGCCGCGTTCGCGGGCGCCGCCGCGGCGGCCAGGCCGGATCCCGCCGTGACCAGCGCCACGATCCCGACGAGGAACCGGCGCGCACGCGGCGCGCGGCGTGGCGTCGGGCGTGCGTGACGCGCACCTCGCGGTGCGGACGACCTCCGAGCGGCGGCGGAACCGTCGCTCCGTCCAAGACCATGCATCCGGCTGTCCCCTTCGTCGTGCGGACGCGCCCCTCGCGTCCGCGCTGAACACCTCATAGGACCGTGGTCAGCGGGGTGGATGACGACCGAGACGCGAAAGTTCACCAGCCGCATCACCAGTTACGTGAAGAAACTCACCCGCTGCCGAATTCACCCTCGGCAGGGGGCGGGAAGCGTTTGCAGAAGTTTCAGGTTCAACGATGATCGGCCCATGACCCGCACACCGGTTGTGCCCCTGACCAGGGAAGAGACCCTGCGGGCCCTGGACTCCGGTGACCTCGACGCCGTCGAGACCGCTTTCGACGCCCTCTGGTACGGCCTGCCCGACGAGCTCGCCGACGAGGTCACCCGGTCGCTCGCGGAGGTGCCGCCCGACGTCCTCGACCGCCGTCCCCGGCTGACCCATCTCGCCCTTCTCGCGCAGCGGCGGCGGGCGTACGCGCTCGGCGACCACGCGGGCGTCGCCCGGTCGTTCCAGCTCTACGTCCGGTCCGGGCTGCGGTCGGTCCGGCGCCTCCACGGGTTGAGCCGGCTCGCGGACGTGGCCTCGGCGGGCACCGCGGCCGTCGTCGCCCACCGGAACCGCCGCGACTACGCGGCGTCGGAGCGGGTCGGCGCCTGGCTGGACGCCCGCATGCAGGGCGCCCCGCACGCGACCCTCCCGTGGTCCGCCGCGCGACCCGCGGGACGACCGGGGTGGCTGAGCGCCCAGCGCGGCGTCACCGCCATGCTCTCGGGTGCGGACGACGCGGCCGTCACCCTGTTCACGCGCGCCGCCGACGAGGCGGGCGACCGTCCGCTCGCGCACTACGCGCGCGTGACCGCAGCGGCCCACCTGGCGCTGCTCAGCGCGTGCCGCGGCCATCACCGGCTCGCCCGCCGGCACCTGCGGACGCTGAGGGACGAGCCGCCGTTCCCCGACTGGGTCGCCTCGGTCCACATGGGTGCGGACGTGCTCGCCACCGCCCAGCTCGCGGTCCACGAGGGCGACCCCGAGTCGGCGCGCACCGCGCTCGCCGACTACGCCCGGGTCGCGCCGTGCCGGGCGGACCTCTGGGCGTTCCACGCGTACGTCCTCGCGGGCTACCACGCGCACTACGGCGACCCGCTGCACGGGCTGCGGGAGATCGACGAGCTGCGCCTGCTGCACGGCGCGGTCGACCGGGAGACCGAGACGGCGGCCGGGCGCCTGGCGCTGCGGGGCGAGGCCAAGCTCCTGCTCCGCGCGGGAGGCGCCGCCCGCGTCCTCCAGCTCGCCCACGACCACGACCCGGACGCCGAGTGGCTCTCGACCCATCACGCCTGGGCGCACCTGGTCGTCGGCGAGAACCTCGAGGCCGTGAGCCTCGCCTCGGCCGCGCTCCGCCGGACGCAGCCGTCGCCGGCGGACGCGCTCGAGCTCCACGTCGTCATGGCGGTCGCCCACCTGCGCGCGGGACGGGACGACAGGGCACGCTCCTGGTTCCAGCGCGCGCTGCGGTTGCGTGCGACACCCGAGCACGTGGGCCCGTTCCTCGGGATGCGGCCCGAGGAGCGCGAGACGCTGGAACGGCTCGCCGGAGCCCCGAGCCTGCTGCCGGGAGGCGTGGTGCGCGTGCGGCACAACGTCGCGGGCGTCGCGCTGACCGAACGACTCTCCCCGCGCGAGCGCGCGGTGCTGGAGGCGCTGTGCGAGGGCTGCACCGCGGAGCAGGCGGCCGCTCGGTTCAGCGTCTCGGTCAACACGGTGCGGACCCAGATCCGCAACATCTATCGCAAGCTGGGCGTCTCGAACCGCAAGGAGGCCGTCGCGGCTGCCCGTGAGCTCGGGCTGGTCGCCGCCTGAGCGCGGCCCCGACGGCCGCGCCCCCCGCGAGGGAGGGCGCGGCCGGCGCGCGCCGTCAGGCGCAGCTCAGCGCGTCGTACGACGCCTCCGCGCTGCCGGAGACCTCGACGCCGTCGACGGTGCCCGCAACCTCCACGGTCACCGTCCCGCCGTCGACCGACGCCGCGCGCGTCGCGAACGACTGGTAGGCGGCCTTGCCCGGCTCGACGGCGTCGAACGCCTTCTCGCCGAACGCCGTCACCAGGCGCGCCGACACCGCGACGTCGGCGGCGTTCGTCGCGCGCACCGCGACGTACGCCTTGCCCGCGAGGCACCGCGGCTCCGCCGTCACCTGGACGGGCAGCTCGGGCTCCGGCTCGACGCCGCCTGCGCACGTCACCTTCGCGGCGGCCCAGTCGGCGTGGTCGTTGCCGTTGCCGTCGCCGCCGTCGGTGACCACGAGGTCGAGGTACCGCACGCCCGTGACGTCGAGCGCGAGGTCCTGCGTCGCGCCGCCGCCGCGGAGCACGGGCGTCTTCACGAGGGACGTGCCGTCGCCGAGCACCTCGAACACCACGGAGCCGCGCGACTGGACGTCGTCCACGCCGACGGTCGCCGTGAACGCCTCGCAGCGCTCGCCGAGGAACAGGCGCACGGTGCCGTTCGCGTGCGCGCCCACGCCCTTGGGGTAGACGGTGCCGCGCAGCGAGAGCGGCGTGCCGTCGCCCTCGCCCTGCTCGCCGTTGGACAGGTCGCGCTCGACCGGTCCCCAGCCGTTGGTCGACGACACGAACGGCAGGTCGGAGACCCAGTGCTCGCCCGCCGACGGCGGCACGACGACGTACACGTCGCGCGAGGCGGTCGTCGTGCGCTCGCCCACCGGGTCGACCGTCGTCGCGTACGACGCGCTCGCGTCGAGGCGGTACGCCTGCGCCGTGAGGTCGCCGCGCGGGGTCACGGTCCACGTCGTGGTGAGCACGCCGCCGGCCGGCAGGGTGGCGGCGGTCGTGGCGCCCGTGGCCTCGACCTCCCAGCCGTCGGGCACGTCGAGGCTCACGACGACGTCGCTCACCGCGGCGGGCTCGTGCACCTGCAGGCGCGTGGTCACGGTGTTCGCGGTGTCCGGCTCGAGCGCGGACGTGCCGCCCGAGACGGTGAGGGACGCGCAGGCCGGGACGGCCTCGGCCGGGCCCAGGTCCTCGACGAGGAAGTCGTCGAGGATCATGTCGGCCTGGTCGCCGCCACCGCTGGCCTTGCGCAGGCCCACCCAGGTGTCGCCGCACGCGCTCGCGACGACCTCCTCGCTGAACCGCGCGGTCGTGCGCTGCTCGCCGAGCGGCGTCGCGCGCGTCTCGACCGAGACCGGCGACCCGCTCGCGACCGAGTCGTAGCCCGTCACCCACGTGTAGAGGCCGCCGCGACCGTTCTGGTGGTCGAAGCTCACGCGGTAGCGGTGGCCCGCCTCGAAGCGGACCGTGTGCGGGACCGTGCGGTAGACGAGGCCCTGGTTCTCCTCGTGCGCCTTGAGCGACCAGTCGCCGCCGATCACGTCGTCGACGCGCTTGCCGTTCCAGTCGGCCTGCGTGTACGGCGCGTTGCGCTTCGCGACGTGCGTGCGCGGGTCGGTCACGCCGCCCGCGTCGCCCTTGACGAACGGCCCCCAGCCCTGCGGGACGGACTCGAAGTCCTCGAACGCGACGACGGTCGAGCCGTCCTCGGCGAGGCCGTCGGGCACCTCGGCCCGCTCGGTCGCCACGACGCGCAGGTCGTCGACCCGCACGACGGCGGTGCCCGCGCCGGCCTCGACGCTCAGCGCCGGCCGGGTCGTCCGGGTGACGTCGACCTCGACCTGGACGCGCTGGAAGTACCGGCTGTGCTTGTCGTCGGCCGCGACGAGGTTCTTCGCGGTCGACCGCTCGACGACGACGCTCGCCTCCTCGACGCCGTCGCCGCTCACGCGCAGCGTCGTCGGGCGCGACGCGCCGGGCGCAACCTCGACCCACGCGCTCGCGGCGTAGGTGCCGGGCTCGAGCTCGCCGAGCTCCTGCGACAGCGACGCCTCGCCCGCGCCGAGCGCGGCGACGTGCTGGCCGTTGGACAGGCGCTCGACGCTCACGTCACCCGTCGTGTCGTAGGCGTCGAGGTCGCCCGCGTTGAAGCCCGGGTCGACGATGCCGGTCCCCTGGCCCCAGTCCGCGTCGACGTCGGCGGCCTGCGGCACGCCCACCGGGTACAGCACGTACGGCTGGCCCGCGTCGGCCTGGACCGTGACCTGCCCGCCCGTGACCGGGACGGACCCGACCTCGACGCGGCCCGTGTCCGTGAGGCGGTACTGCGTGAGCGACGTCGCGCCCGCGAGGTCCGCGGGGAGCGTCCACGTCGTGGCGCCGCCGGACGGGTTGTAGTGGTAGAGCTTCTGGCCGTCCGCGGCCTCGCCCTCGACGCCCGGGGCGTCGGCGGCCGACCACGGCAGCAGGTACGTCCCGCCGCGCGCGACCACCGCGTCGCCCACGAGGATCTCGCGGTTCGCAGCGGTCGTGCCGCGCGCGGTCACGTCGTCCGTGAAGGCGATCTCGTCGTCGTCCCAGCGCACGATCTCGTGGTGCTGGAGGAACTTGGTGGGCACGTTCGTCTGCCACACGTTGCGGTAGAACGCGTTCCAGTCGACCTGGCCCGTCCAGCCCTCGAACTCGACGATCCGCGCGTTCCCGAGCAGCGGGTGCGGGTTCCACGTGTCCTTCTCCGCGTTGCGGACGAAGCGGACGATCTGCGAGTTGAGGCCCTTGTTCGTCGCGCCGCCGTAGTTCTCGTCCGCGGACCAGTGGCTCCACAGGGAGTCGGCCTCGAACTTGTCGGACCACTCCGACGCGATCGAGAAGCCGTTCTCGCGCGCGGTGTTCGCGAGCGCCCGGGCCTGCCAGCCGTAGTTGTAGTAGACGTCCACGTAGAGCATGTCGAGGTCGCCGCCGGTCTCGTCGGCGAGCTGCCCGATGCGCGACGCGAGGTCGCCGCTGTTGATGTCGCGGCGCTGGTCGATGTAGTACGACTGCCCGAGCCAGTTCCAGCCCTTGGCCCCGGCGTCGACGAGCTCGTCGGAGAACGCGTTCGCCTCGGCGTACGACTCGGTCGCGTTGATGTGGACGCCGAAGTCCGCGTTCCACTCGCCGCCCTCGACCAGCAGCTCGCGCAGGTCGTCGAGGCCGCCGGCGCGCTCGTTGTAGTTGCCGCCGTAGTCGGGGTGCGCGGAGTCGTGCCCCTCGGAGCCGTACCCCTTGAGCAGGGCCATCTGCCCGAGGCCGTCGGTCGCGAGCGAGATGCGCTTGACGTCGTCGAGCGTGCGCAGGAACGGGTGCGTCGCCTGCGAGGCGAAGTTGAACGGGATGTGCGAGACGACGCGGTCCGGCACCTGGTCGGCGCCGAGCGCCTTGGGCGCGACGGTGCGGTACGCGATCGCGCCGTCCTGCCAGTCGACCGTGCCGTCGTCGTTCGCGTCCGGCGTCACGACGACCGTCGCGCGCGGGAGCTCCTCCGTGGTCGGCGAGCCCTGCGCGCGGTACGTCCACGCGCCGGACCACACGCCGACGCGCACGCCGCCGTCCGCGGCGAAGGCCTGGCGCTGGAGCCGGTTGCCCTCGTTCGCGGCCTTGCCGGACGCCTCGTCGTACACGCTGTTCGTGACGATCGACGCGGCGAGGCCCGAGGTCGACACGATCGCGTACGCCGAGCCCACGGGGTTCGCGTTCGTCGGCGTCTGCGCGGTGACCGGGGTGAAGGTGTCGCCCACCGAGCCGCGGTCCGGGCTGATGACGGCGGTCGCGACGTTCGCGCCGTCGTCGGCCGACGCGACGGACAGCAGGTCGTGGCCCGGGATCTCGAGGCTCGCGACGCGGAACGCCGCGGTGTCCTCGATGCCCGTGACCTCGAACGTGACCGTGCGCCCCTCCACCGTGAGCGACGCGTCGATCGTCACGCCCTCCAGGTCGGGGAACGTCAGGCGGTAGGCCGTCGCGCCGTCGGACTGCGCGACGACCTCGCCCGTCACGGCGCGCGCCGTGCCGTTGAGGAGGACCTGGGTCACGGGCCGGGTCGAGCCGGCGAGGTTCGCTCCCGTCGCGCGGTCGGTGTAGGTGAGGACGCGCGGGAAGTCGTCCGCGACCTGCACCTCCAGCTCGTCCGACGCGAGGGTGATCGCGCCGTCGGCGGCGTTCTCGGCCGCGAGCGCCGCCGCGGCGAGGGACGACGCCGGGCCGGCCACCGCGGCGGTGGTGGCGCCGGGGCCCGCGTGCGCGGGGACCGCGACGAGGGGCAGCCCCAGGATCGGGACGGTCGCGAGCGCGACGAGCCCCCGGGCCGTGAGGCGGCGCCGCGCGGGGGGACCCCCGGGGACGCCGGCGGGGGGTCTGGACGATCGGGCCATCTGAGCTCCTTCGATCAGGGTCGGCGACGCGACGCGACGTCGACCGGTGTGCGGTCGTGCGGTCTGCGGCGGCGCGGTCCGGGCGCGGGACGTCCGGGCCGCAGCCGGTCGGGCTGCGGTGCGTGGGCTGCGGGCGTTCGGGCGACGGTGCGCGAGCGACCGGGCGGCGCCGCCGTCGGGCGGCGTCGCGGCGGGTCAGAGCACCTCGACGTACTCCTCCCGCTCCCCGAGGTCCGGCGCGTCGCGCAGCTCGACGTGCGCGCCCGGCGCGTGCTGCTCCAGGACCGTCAGCGTGTTCTCGCCGGCCCGCAGCAGCGGCGCCGGCACGTAGAGGGTGCGCTGCGGTCCGCGCCGCCAGTAGCGGCCGAGGAGCACGTCGTTGACCCAGACGAACCCCTTGGTCCACCCCGGCAGCGCCACGAACGTGTCGGCCGGCTCGTCGACGTCGAGCACGAACGTCGCGACGGTGTCCGCCGCCGCGCCGCTCCCCCGCGCCGCGACGTCCCCGGACCCGAGCCGGTCGTCCGGGGCGGACGGTAGACCGACGCCCGACGCCCCACCCCCCGCCGTACCCGAGCCGTCGCCGTCCGCCGTGCCCGGGTCGCCGTCCGGCCCGTCACCCCGGAGGTCACCGACCGCGAGGAGGTCCAGCGGCAGCGACCGGGACTCCCACGTGTGGACGATGCGCCGGTCGACGAGCACGTCGCCGAGGATCCCCTTGTGCTCGCCGAGCCGCGGGCCGTAGTTCACGCGCCCGAGGTTCTCGACGAGGAGCTCGAGCACGACCTCGCGCCCGTCGCCGCGCACGCGCACGCCCTGCTCGGCGGTGCGGCGCTCGAGCGTGCCGACGAGCTCGCCGTCGACGTACACGGTCGCGCGGTCGTGGAGCCCGATGACGCTCACGGTGGACTCGCCCGGGGGCAGGACGGGGTGCGCCCGGTAGAGGACGAGCCCCGCGTCCTGGCCCAGCTCCTCGAACGTGAGCGGGCCGGGTGCGGTGCGCGCGGAGCCGAGCGTGCGCAGCACGGGGAGCGCCGGCCGAGTCGTGGCGGGCGTGAGCCACCGGGGGGCGAGACGCGGCGCGGGCTGCGTCCAGCGCTCGTCGAGCGCGTCCGCGGGCAGGTGCGGCGAGGGGTGGCGGACGAACACGTCGCGCAGCGCGCGGAACTTGGCCGTCGGGGTGCCGTCCTCGGCGACCGGGGCGTCGGAGTCGTAGCTCGTGACGGTCGGCTGGAGGTCGGCGCCGTCGTGGTTGGCGCCCGCGGTGAGGCCGAAGTTCGTGCCGCCGTGCGCCATGTAGAGGCTCACGGAGCCGCCGAGGTCGAGGAGGCGCTCGACGTCGCGCGCGGCGTCGTGCGGGTCGCGCACGTGGTGGCGCTCGCCCCAGTGGTCGAACCAGCCGTTCCAGAACTCGGCGCACACGAACGGCTCGTCGCGGCGCTCGCGCAGCATCTTCAGGGCCTGCTCGGGGCGCGACCCGAACGTCGCGGTGGTGAGCACGCCGGGGATGGTGCCGCCGTCGAGCATGAGGTGCGTGGGTCCGTCGGCGGTGAACAGCAGCTCGTCGATGCCGCGCGCGACCAGGGCGTCGTGGACCCACGCGACGTATGCGTGGTCGTCGCCGTAGCTGCCGTACTCGTTCTCGACCTGGACGGCGACGACAGGCCCGCCGCGGTTGGCCTGGAGCGCGGCGACGCGCGGCACGACCTCGTCGAACCAGGACGCGACGGCGTCGAGGTAGACCGGGTCGGACGTGCGCAGGCGCACCCCGGGCGTCCCGGTGAGCCACGCGGGGAGGCCGCCGTTCGACCACTCGGCGCAGATGTACGGGCCCGGTCGCACGACCGCGTCCATGCCGAGGTCCCCGACGAGGCGCAGGAACCGCTCGAGGTCGCGGTCGCCGTCGAACACGGGACGCCCGCGCTCGGCCTCGTGCCAGTTCCACGGCACGTAGGTGTCGACGGTGTTGAGGCCCATCGCGCGCACGCGGCGCAGGCGGTCGGCCCACAGGTCGGGGTGCACGCGGAAGTAGTGCACGGACCCGGAGAGGATGCGGTGCTCGACGCCGTGCCGCAGGAGGCGACGACCGTCCTGGACGAGGGTCGGCGGGCGGCCGGGGCCCGTCACTTGATGGCCCCGGCGGCCAGGCCCGAGCGCCAGAAGCGCTGGAGGCACAGGAACGCGACGACGAGCGGCACGACGGCGACGAACGCGCCGACGATGACCATGTGCCGCTCGATCTGGCCGGCCTGCACGAGCGCGTTCCAGCTCACGAGCCCGACGGTCACGGGCCGCAGCTCGCCCGAGATGAGCACCTGGGACGGAAGGAGGAAGTTGTTCCAGATCTCGACGAACTGGAAGAGGAAGATCGTGACGAGCGCGGGCGCCATCATGCGCAGGCTCACGCCGAAGAAGATCCGGCCCTCGTTCGCGCCGTCGAGGCGCGCGGCCTCGATGACCTCGTCGGGCACCGAGCTCGCCGCGAAGATGCGACCGAGGTAGACGCCGAACGGGCTGACGACGCTCGGCAGGATCACGGCGAGGTAGGTGTCGATGATCCCGGTCTGGGCGAACATGAGGAACAGCGGGAGCGTGAACAGCACCTTCGGCACGAGGACGGCGCCCAGGACGACGGCGAACAGCACGCCGCGCCCCGGGAAGTCGTACTTCTCGAGCGCGTACCCGCACGCGACGGCGATGAGGGTGCCGAGCCCGGCGCCCACGATCGAGTACAGCGCGGAGTTCGCGAGCCAGACGCCGTAGATCCCGTCCTGGTAGCCGAACAGGTCGGCGAGGTTGCCGAACAGGTCGAAGTGCGAGAACCACAGGGGGCTGCCCGCGAACGTGTAGCCCGCGTCCTTGGTCGCGGCGACGAGGAGCCACCACAGCGGGAACAGGAAGTAGATCGCCGTCAGGACGAGGACGGACGTCACGGCCCAGCGGCTGCGCGCCGTCGTCTCGAGGGAGTCCGGGCGCAGGCCGGGCGTCCCGGCGGGGCGGCGGGTCCGTCGCGGCGCAGCCGGCTCCGGCGCGCGCGTCACGGCCTCCGCCTCGGCGGACGGGCTCCGCGTGGTCATGAGGCCCTCCGGGAGGTCAGGCGGAAGAAGAGGATGGACAGCACGGCGACCCCGACGGCGAGGATCACCGACTGCGCGGCGGCGTAGGGGTAGTTCGCCGACTGCAGGGAGGCCTGGGCGGCCATGATCGGCGTGAAGCTCGAGTCGATCGCGCCGGTGCTCTGCTTGAGCACGAAGGGCTCGTTGTAGAGCTGCGCGGAGCCGATGATCGAGAAGATCGTGGTGAGCAGGATCGCGGGCCGCACGAGCGGGATCTTGATGCTCCACGCGGTGCGGAACGCGGACGCGCCGTCGAGCTTCGCTGCCTCCAGCACCTCGCCCGGCACGCCCTGCAGCGCCGCGTAGATGATGATCATGTTGTAGCCGGTCCAGCCCCAGGTCACGACGTTCGCGACGGCCCACAGGGCGAGGTTCTCGCCGAGGAGGTTGACGTCACCGAGGCCGACGAGGTCGAGGAGGCTGTTGATCGGGCTGCTGCTCGACGCGTAGAGGAACGACCACACGAGCGCCGACAGGACGGTCGGGACGGCGTAGGGCGCGAAGCTCGAGAGCCGGAAGAAGCCCTTCCACCGCGCCGAGGCCGAGTCGACGAGCAGCGCGATGCCGAGCGCGAGCACGAGCATCACGGGCACCTGCACGACGCCGAACAGCAGGACGCGGCCGATGGAGACGAGGAACGCGGTGTCGCCGAGCGCGTACGCGTAGTTGGCGAACGGGTCGAAGACCTCCTGCGTGCCGCCGAGGCCGAGCGCGTCGCGCTGGACGCGGAACAGGCTCTTGTAGATCGCGAAGCCGATGGGCGCGACGTACATGGCGAGGAACAGCACGACGAACGGGCCGACGAACCAGATCGCGTAGCGCGCGGTCCTGCTCCGTGGCCGGCGCGGTGGCCGCACCTGCTCGTCCGTGCCGACGGACGCCGGCAGGGTCTCAGTGGTCATGGGTCTTCCTCGGGACGGCGGTCATCGGTCGGGCGGACCCGCCGGGGCCGGGGCCGGCGGGGGGGGCCTGTGTGCCTGGGGCCTCCGGGGGGCGGGGGGGCGGGGGGGGGGGGGGCCGGGGGGGGGGGGGGCGGGGGGGGGGGGGGCCGGGGGGGGGGGGGGGGGGGGCGACGGTCACTCGTTGACCGCGATGCCCTGCTGCGAGAGCTCGGCGGCCGTGGCCTCGCCCGCCGCGGTGAGCGCGGCGGCGACGGTCGCGCCCGAGTCCTTCGCGTACGCCTTCTGCATGTTCGTGGCGAGCGTGCCGACGAGCGTCGAGACGCCGGGGCCCCAGGCCCAGTCGGGGTTGACCTTGCCGGACGCCGA
Source organism: Cellulosimicrobium composti (assembly GCF_010287905.1). NCBI lineage: Bacteria > Bacillati > Actinomycetota > Actinomycetes > Micrococcales > Promicromonosporaceae > Cellulosimicrobium > Cellulosimicrobium composti. The sequence continues at coordinate 17,532 of NZ_JAAFAN010000003.1, read as the reverse complement.
CTTGAACACCTCGGCGATGACCTGGCCGCCGAAGAAGTCGTCACCGGAGGTGAGGAGCTCGGACTCCAGGCCCGCGACGGACGCCGGGTAGATGCCCGCGCCCTCGATCTGCGCGTCGACCGCGGCGGGGTCGGTGCTCAGCCAGTGCGCGACCTCCCACGCGGCCTGGGGGTCGTCGCAGCCCTTGAGGACGGCCGAGAGCGAGCCGCCCACGTTGCCCGTGAGGTCGTCGCCCTCCTCCCACTGCGGGAGCTCGGCGACGGCCCAGTCACCCGCGGCCGCGGCGGCGGAGTCCTTGAGGATGCCCGCGAACCACGCGGCGCCCACGATCGTCGCGATCGAGCCGTCGCCGAGGCCGGCGGACCAGTCGTCGCTCCAGATGTTCGCGCCGATGAGGTCGGCGTCGACGAGGCCCTGCCAGTACGCGGCGACCTCGAGGTTCTCCGGGGAGTCCGGCGTGATGGACCACGCGCCGTCCTCGACGGCGTACCAGGGGGCGCCGGCCTGCCACGCGAAGCCCGTGTAGTCGTAGTCCTCGTAGGTGCCGGTGAGCTTCACGCCCGCGGCCTTGAGCTGCTCGCCCGCGGCCTGGTACTCGGCCCACGTCGTCGGGACCTCGATGCCGTTCGCCTCGAAGACGGCCTTGTTGTAGAAGAGGACCATCGGGCCCTGGTCCTGCGGGGCTCCGTAGATTTTGTCGCCCACGGTGACGCCCGCCCAGCCGGCCGGCGTGTAGGCGTCCTCGTCGGGCGCGGCGAACTCGGTGACGTCCACGACGTTGCCCTCCGAGACGAAGCTCGGGAGCGTCTCGTACCCGACCTGGGCCAGGCACGGCGCGTTGCCCGCGGCGACGGAGTTGCGGATCTTGTCGTAGCCGCCCTTGTTGCCGGCCTCGATCTGCGTGTACTCGACCTGGACGTCGTCGTGCGCGGCGTTGAACGCCTCGGCGGCCTTGTCGAACCCCGCGGCCCACGTCCAGAGCTGGATCGTGGTGGGCTCGCCGGACGCGTCGGAGCCGCTTCCGGAGCCCTCGTCCGAGGAGCTGCACGCGGAGAAGCCGAGGGCGAGGGTGACGACGGACGCGACTCCCGCGGACCGGACGATCGATGACTTCATGACACTCCTTCTGACGACGCTGTGCTGAGGGGGCGACCGTGCCCGGTTGCTCCGGCACACTCTGGCACAGAGTTGATATCCATAACAAGCGTTCCATCACAACGAGTTTGCAACCGCGCAGAACGTGCATCGTCGGGAGGATTGGTTTGACTGTTATCGTCAACAATCCGGGCCTTTCGGCCCTCCGGGGCCGGGCGTTCGTCCGCCCGGCCCCGGGGCCCACGACCTCCCGTCAGGGCACGTCGTACGCGACGACCCGCGACGCGGTCCGCGTGACGCCGTCCTCGACGACGCTCGCCGTGAACACCGCCTCGCCCGGCTCGAGCGCGCCGCGCACCCTGAACGCGACGTACGCCGACGCGCCCGGCGCCACGTCCTCGAACGTCTTGTCACCGTGCGGGCTCGTGACCTCGACGCGCATCGGCACGTCCTCGCCGTTCACCGCGCGCAGCGCGAGGTACGGCGTGCCGGCGAGCGAGCGCACCGTCGCCGTGGCCTCCACGGCGACGTCGGCGCCCCCGACGAGCGGGTCGCCCGCGACGGGACCGCCCGGGCGCACCCCGAGCTCACGCACGACCGGCGCCGCCCCGCCCGGGGCGAAGAGGACGCGCACGGCCGACACGTCGCCGTCGACGACCGCCTCCTGGAAGCTGCGCTCCGGGTCGAGGGCGCCGAGCGTCCGCCACCCCGACGCCGTGCGGACCTGCAGGTCGCCCGCGACCGAGCCCACGACGACGACGGAGCCGACCTCCTCGTCCGGACCGACCTCCCGGGTCAGGTGGGAGCCCTCGACGGGCGCCGTCGCGGCCACGAACGCCGTGGTGACGTCCGCGTCGACCGCGCTCCCCGGGACGGACCCGGGTGCGGCCGCGAGGTCGGACGTGAGGCCGCCGTCGGGCGCGTAGACCTGGACCTCGCGGATCTTGACCCACTTGCCGCCCGGGTTCGCCGCCGTCGCGACGAGCCGGACGTACCGCGCCGGCACCGGCTCCGCGGGGGCGGCGTCGATGCGGGGCGCGGTGTCGTACTCCCCGAGCGTCGTCCACGACGACCCGTCCGCGGAGACCTCGAGACGTGCGTGGTAGATCATGTCGCCCGACGTCGCGGTGTCCGAGTCGGACTGGTGCACGCGCACCGCGCCCACCGGCACCACCCGGCCGAGGTCGAGCGTGACCCCGGTGCCCACGGCGGGTGCGCGGTCGGACCAGTAGAGCGAGCCGAGGTCGCCGTCCGTCATGCGCGCGGGCACGTAGTCGGAGTAGGTGCCCATCGTCGTGCTCGCGGTCCCCGGGTACGGCACGGTGCCCGCGAGCGGGACGGCGTCGAGCCACGCGTGGTACCGCGCGCTCGCGGCGTCGACGAGCTCCTCGAAGCGGCCGTCGCCCACGGACGGCACGATGACGTCCGGCGTCACCACACCGCCCACGAGGTCGGACACGGCCGGCTCGAGCGCGGCCGCGCGGTCCTCGGCCGCCGCGAGCACCGCGTCGGTCGCGGCCTCACCCCGGCGCGCGCGCAGCGCGGTGAGCGCGTCGACGTGGTGGCTCGCGGCGCGCGCCCACGCGGCCGCCGCCTCGATCCACGGCAGGGCGTCGTCGTAGAAGCCCGGCTCGGCCATCGTCGCGAGCGTCTCCGGCAGCGCCTCGACCGTCGCGAGACGGTCGAGCAGCGGCTGGGACGAGACGTCCTCGCCCGCGTCGTACGCCGCCCAGAACGCGTCCACGTCCGCGGACAGCGCCGGCGCCGTCTGCGACGACGGGCGGTACGGCTTCCAGCTCTGGTTGAGGTCCACGAACGTCGCGAGGGCCTCCTGCACCTGCGGGTCGGGACCCGCGAGCTCGACGACCGCCGCGTCGAGCGACGCCGCGGCGTCGTACGCCGGGCCGTTCCACGTGTAGTCGCCGTACCCGGCGAGGGAGATGAGCGAGGCGTACGGCTGGATCATCGGGTTGGACGTGAAGCCGTCGACGAGCTCGTGCAGGCTCGGGTCGCGCCCGTCGAGCGGGTTGAGGAACAGGCGGTCGCGCTGGCCGTCGTTCACGGGGAAGTTGTCCCAGATGTACAGGTGCTCGGTGCGGTACGACCGCGTCGCGCGCTGCGTCGACTCGTACGTCACCTGGTCGGAGAAGACGCCCTCACCGGTCCACTGGATGCGCACGGACGGGTCCACGTTCTCGCCGAACCGGGCCTTGTACGGGTCCTCCCCCGAGCCGCTGTAGTTCGTCGGCACGGTCTGCAGCGGCTCGAGGCCGAGCGGCTCCACGTACTCGTCGACGAGCCGGTTGAGGTAGAACGCCTGGGCGTCGGCCAGGTACCGGAAGTTCGACGCCGTGAAACGTGCGCGGTCCTCGGCGCAGTGCAGCGTGAGCGGGATGTCGTCGAGCGCGACGTAGAACGACGTGACGCCGAGCGCCCGGAGCTGGTCGAACTTCGCGGTCGTCGCGTCGAGGTCCGCGTCCGACGAGTAGCAGACGTCGTTCCCCGGGGACAGCGCGAACGTGAACTTCACGTGGTGCTCGTTCGCCTGGTCGACGAGCTCGGCGATCCGGTCGAGCTCGTCCTGCGGGTACGGCTCGCGCCAGCGGTAGCGCAGGTAGTCGTCGTCCTTGGGCGTGTACACGTACGTGTTCATCTTGTGCTCGCCGTAGAACGCGAGCTGGTCGAGGCGCGCCTCGTGCGACCACGGGATCCCGTAGAAGCCCTCGATCGCGCCGCGCACGCTCATGAGCGGCCAGTCGCGCACGCGCACGCCCGGCACGGTCCCGTCGGCCGCGAGGCGGCGCACGGTCTGCACGGCGTAGTACGTGCCCGTGGCGTCGGCGCCCTGGAGCACGAGCACGTCGGCGTCGTCGACGCGGCCCGTCGCGACGACGTAGCCCTCCGCCGGGAGGTCCTCGGCCCCGGGCACGCCGAGCGCCGTGAGCGCCGACGCGGTCGCAGGGTTGTCCGCCGCGGTCCCCAGGAGGACGGTCACGACGCCGGGCACCACCTCGGTCGCCGCGGAGACGGTGCCGCCCGCCGCCTCGACGACCTCGACCAGGGCGCGCCGGGCCGGGCCGTCGGTGTCCTCGCCGACGACGACGGCGACGTCGCCCGCGAGCGCGACCGGGACGCCGTCCTCGGTGAGCTCCTGCGGCGTCGGCAGGAGCGCGGCGCCCGCGGAGGCCGCGCTCGACGACGTCTCGTCCCCGGGCGGTGGTGGCGCCGGGGGTGCGGCCCCCGCCGCGACGGGGGCGACGAGCCCTCCGCCGGTCAGGGCGGCCGCGACCGCGAGGGTGAGGAGTCGAGAGGTGGCCATGCTGTTCCCTTCGGTGGTCCGCGGGCGGCGGTGCCCGCGGTGCTGCGGGACGCCCGGCGGCGTCGGCCGCGCGTCACGGTCGCCGGACGGGCACGGGCGGGGCCGGACCCCGGCCGCGCCCGCCCGGCTGCGCTGGGGTCAGGAGCTCCCGTACGCCGCGGCACGCGTCACGGTGCGGACGTGACCGTCGCGGACGACGGTGACCGTGACCGTCGCCTCGCCCGCCGTCACGGGGCCGCGCGCGTTGAACGCGACGTACGCCGAGGCGCCGGGCGCGACGCCCGCGAAGGTCCGCGACCCGTACGGGGTGACGATCTCGACGTCCGCAGGGACGTCCTCGCCGTTGAGCGCGCGGACGGCGACGTACGGGCTCCCGGCCAGCGAGCGGGTGGTGGCCGAGACCTCGACGTCCACGTCGCCCACGGGCACCTCGTCGGCGACGACGACGCCGTCGACCTCCCAGCCCTGCTCCGCGAGCCGCGCGACGGCCGCCGCGTTGCCCGGTGCGGCGAGCACGGGGGCCGCGCCGTCGCCCCACGCGACGAGCCGAGCGGGCGCGGAGGCCGTGCCGTAGCCCCACAGCTCGAGCGGCTCCGCGCACGTCGTCCCGGCCCGGACGTGGACCGTCGCGCCCGGCGGGAGGTCGACCGACCGCAGCTGCCCGAGGGTGCGCATCGGGTCGTCCTGCGTCCCGGTGCCCGGGCGGTCCGCCGAGCAGTCGAGGTAGTACTCCGTCGGCGCGGCGACCGCCGTGCCGCTCGCCCCGTAGAGCGACACCCCCGACAGCACCGTCTCGCCGCGCGCGCTCGTCACGCGCACCCGCACCTCGCTCGTCGTCACCGGCGAGCCGAGCGCCACGATCTTGCGGTGGCCCACCGTCCCGCTGGCCGCGACCTGACGCCACGCGCCGTCGACCTTCGCGTCGACGGCGAAGGCCCGCACCTGCTGGCCCGCGTCCGCGATGTCCTCCGACACCGCGACGCGGTCGATCGTCACGGCACCGCCGAGGTCGATCTCGACGGACCCCGTGCCGTCGGCGGGCAGCGCCACGCCGGTGCGCAGGTCGCCGTCGACGACGGCGTCGGCCGGGCTCCCGGCGGCCACCGCGTCCGCGCCGACCGCGAGGTCGACGGGCATGTCCTGGCGCAGCCGCGCGTTCCACTCCGCGAGCCGCGCGACGTCGGCCTGCGGCAGCCGGCCATCGGTGTCCGGCGGGACGTTGAGCAGCAGGACGGAGTTGCGGCCCACGGACTGGTAGTAGATGTCACGCAGCTGCGCGACGGACTTCGGCGACTGGTTCGCGTGGTAGAACCAGCCCGGCCGGATCGACACGTCGACCTCGGCGGGCCACCACGCGAGCGCGCTCGCCCCGCCGCTCGCGACCGCCGCCGCGAGCGCCGCGTCGGAGCCGAGGTCGGGCGCGGACGCGCCGGGGAGCACGTTCGGCCGGCCGTCGGAGCCGGTGCTCACCGGGACCGTGGACCACTCGTTCTCGCGCGCGAGCCCGCCCTCGTTGCCCACCCAGCGCACGTCGGGGCCCGTCACCGCGATCGTCGCGTCCGGCATGAGCTCGCGGATGAGGTCGTAGTACGCGGGGAAGTCGTAGTCCTCGTGGTAGCCCGCGGGGATGCGGCCCTGAGCGCCGTCGAACCACACCTCGTCGATCTCGCCGTACTGCGTGAGCACCTCGTAGAGCTGGTTGAGGAAGAACGCCCCGTAGTCGGTCGCGTCGTAGGAGAACGTCGGCAGGTCCTGGCCCGCGCGGTCGTCGCCCTCGACCAGGGTCGGGACGGTGCGCGGCGTCTTGGGCGACCCGTTGGCGAACACGCCCTGGTGGAACTGGTTCTCGTCCGCCGGGGAGAGGTAGACGCCGACCCGGAGCCCGTACCGGCGCGCGGACTCCGTGAAGTCGCGCAGGACGTCGCCCCGGCCGTCGCGCCACGAGGAGGACGCGACGTCGTGCTCGGTGTAGCGCGAGGGATACAGCGTGAAGCCGTCGTGGTGCTTGACGGTGAGGATCGCGATGCGGAAGCCGTTGTCGCGCAGCGTGCGCGCCCACTGGTCGGTGTCGAGAGCGGTCGGCTGGAACAGGTCCGGGTCCTCGTCGCCGTAGCCCCACTCCTGCCCGGTGAACGTGTTGACGCCGAAGTGCAGGAACGCGGTGCGCTCGGCCTCCTGCCACGAGAGCTGGCGCTCGGTGGGGCGCAGCGCCGAGGCCTTGGCCAGCACCGACTCCGCGCACTCGCCGGGCGTGACCTCGATGCGGTCGGCGGGGTCCACCTCGACCGGGTCGCACGGGGGCGGCGGGGTGAGGGTGACGTCCTGGTAGGCGACGACGTCGGTCGAGAAGGCGCCCGAGAAGGTCGCGAACCGCGCGGCCGTGACCGTCCCGACGAACCCGCGCCCGAGCGCGGCCGCGTGCACGTCGTTCCCGACGCCCACGAGCCCGCGCGTGCCGGAGGCGAGGGTGGCGCGCCCGGTCGTCGCCGTCACGGTGGGCAGCTGCTCCTCGTCGAGGAACGCGTAGACGCTGGCGCCGCTCGCGGCGTCGGGCACGTACACGAGGGACAGGACGTGCTCGGCGCCCGCGGCGGGAGCGTCGACGGCCGCGACGTGGGACGCCCACGAGCCGGTCGCGTCGGAGTCGAACCCGTAGCGCAGACGGCCGTCCTGGTAGCGCGCGGAGAAGTTGCCCCCGACGGCGAGCAGCGTGCCCATCGTGGCCTGGCTCGCGCCGGGCGTGAACCGGGTCTCGACGACGAACGGCACGTCGGCGCGCGTCGTGCCGAGCGCGACGTCCGGCGCGAGGAGGTGCGCGCCCTGCGTCCCGCCGCCGAGGGCGAGGCCGGACGCGCCGACGGTCTCCGTGCCGGCCCGGCGCTCGACGGCGCCGGCGACGGTCTCGCCCTCCGCGGGTACGTACGCGGCGCCCTCGAACGTGCCGGCGAACCCGACGTCGAGGACGTCGGTCACCTGGAGCACGTCCTGGTACGCGAGCAGCGCGGTGTCGAACTCGCCGTCGAACGTCGCGAGCCGCGCGGCCCCGACGGAGCCGGAGAGGCCGCGCGCGAGCGCCTGCGGGTGCACGTCGTTGCCGAACGCGACGTCGCCGGACCGGGAGGGGTTCAGGGTCGCGCGGCCGCCCGCCGCGGTGACGGGCGCCAGCTCCGACCCGTCGAGGAACGCGCGCAGCGTCGCGCCGCCGCCGGGGAGCGGCACGTACGCGAGCGCGAGCGCGTGCGCCTGGTCCGCGGACGGGACGTCCGTCGTCGCGGCGTATGCCGTCCAGGCCGTGCCGGCGTCGTGCTCGAACCCGTAGCGCAGCCGCCCGGACTCGTAGCGGGCGAAGAGGTTGCCGCCCACGCCGACGACGGTCGCGAGGCTCCCCTGCGCCGCGGCGGGGGTGAACACGGTCTCGACGACGAGCGCCGTGTCGAGGGTCGTGGTGCCGAGCGGCAGGTCGGCCGGCGTGAGCTCGACGCCCTCCTGGCCCCCGCCGAGCACGACGCCCGTGCCGAACTCGAGCGACTCGGCGCCGGTGCGACGGCGGAGCTCGCCGCTCATCGTCTCGCCGGTCGCGGCGGTGTAGGAGTCACCGGAGGAGAACGCGCCGCTGAAGGTGACGTCGAGGTGGGTCGTGGGCTCGGCCGCGCTCGCGGTGCTCGGGACGGTCGTGGCGACGCTCGTGAGCAGGAGCGCGGCGAGCGCCGTGACCGCCGCGGCCGGGCGCGAGCGCCGCGCGCGGGTGGTGCGGGGACGTACCAGGGGCATGACGATCCTCTCGTACGGGCCCGCGTTGCGGGCCGGAGATGGGTCGACGCTGCCGGACGCTTCCCGTGGGCCTGTCCGATGGCCTTTCATCAGACATCTGTTGTCCGAGATCGAATCATGTGCGCCGTCTCGTGTCGAGCCGCACGTTCGCGTGGCCGGCGCGGTGGGCACGTGCGGGGGCCGGCCGGCACCGGCCCCCGCACGTGGTCCGTCAGCCGCGGCTCAGCGGCAGCTGAGAGCGGCGAACTCCGCGTGCACCGTCCCCGCGGACGACTCGACCTCGGCGGTCCCGGCGTCGACCGCCTTCGCGCGCGTGGCGAACGACTGGTACGCCGAGGCGCCGGGGGCGACGCCCGTGACGGTGCGCTCGCCGAACGGCGTGCGCAGCGTCACGTCCACCGGCGCCGTCCCGGTGTTCCTGGCCGTCACCGCGACGTACGCCTTGCTCCCGAGGCAGCGCGGGGCGGCCTGCGCCGTGATCGTGGAGGGCGCCGCGAGCGGCGCCACGTCGACCGCGATCTTCGCGGCCGTCGTCCACGGGTTCCCGTTGACCTCGCGCAGCGCCACGAGCTTGACGTAGCGGCCCGGCGTCGGCGCGAAGCCGATCGTCGAGGGCGTGCCCACGTTCGGCAGGGTCCCGGTCGCGACCGGCTCGCCCCAGGTCTCGCCGTCGGCCGAGACGTAGATCTCGTACGCGCCGATGCGGCCGTTGGCGACGCCCGCGTTCGTCCCCGTGCGCGGGGTGTAGGTCAGACCGAAGATCTGCTGGTCCGCACCCGTGTCGAGCGAGATGTGGTGCGGCGGCGTCGGGTTGGCCGCGCTCCACTGCGTGTGCCAGAACGTGGCCGGGTCGCCGTCGATCGCGTTCGTCGCCCGGCCGTTCTCGCCCTGCGTCTCCTCGCTGTCGACGTCGATCACCGCGACGGGGCGCGTCGGCTGCTCGGTGCTCACCGCGACGAGGTCGAGCGTCGCGCCGGCCGACCGCTCCTGGCCGTCCGTCGTCCACGAGATCGCCACGGGGACCGTGCCGCGGCCCCAGGTGCCCGTCGACGGCGCGACGGAGAGCGTCGCCGACGCGGACTCGCCCGGGGCGAGCTCACCGAGCTCCGCACCGCCCTCGACGGTCCAGCCCGCGGGCGCCTGCGCACCCACGACGAGGCCCTCGAGCGGCGCGTCCGTCGTGTTCTCGACCGTGACGGTCGCGGTCGCCGCGGCGCCGGGAAGGACGCGCGTGGCGTCGACCGTCACGTCGACCGCGACCGCGGCCTCGACCGCCCACCGCGTGCTCGTCACGTCCGGCGGGAGCTGGACGACGGCGCCGTCCTCGTCGACCGCGAGGAGCTGGCGCGTCGAGGCGTTGACGACCTGCAGGCCGTCCGCGTCCTCGAGGAGCTGCCACTTCTGGATGTTCGACGTCCCGCACGCGGACGCGACCACCGGGACGCCGATCTCCACGGGCACACCGAGGCGGCGCTTGCCGTCGACGACGTCGAGGCACAGGCCCGTGGCCGTCGACCGGACCGTGTAATAGCCGTCGTCCGTCGCGGTGAGGACCCACGCGTCGCGGACGTCGGCACCCGCCGCGAGCGCCCCGGACGACGTCGCGCCGAGCGTGCCCGCGCCGGTCGTCAGCGTGTACGCGCCGTCGGCGACGGGCGTGCGGTCCACGTTCTCCCAGCCGAGCGGGCGGCCGACCGAGCGCGCGACGCTCTCGAACTCGGCGTACGTGCTCTTCGCGTACTCGGCGGTCCACGTCGTCTGCGCGATGAAGCGCAGCGGCATGAACATCTCCTCCTCGACCGAGTTCTCGGTCTGCGCGGCCGCGCTGTCCGGCCACAGGCTGACCTTGGCGCCGGTGAGGCCGGGGTGCGACGGGTCGACGGTGCCGCCGTAGAAGTCGCCCACGTCCCAACGCTGGTCGTAGAGGTTCTTCGTGTTCATCTTGAGCCCGCCGCGCACGAGGTACAGCGAGTACGACGAGTTCATCACCGGGTGGCCGGCGTCGAGCAGCGCCTGCGGGCTGACGGGCGTGCCGAGCCAGTGCTCGACGACGATGTCGGAATCTACCGGCTGGGTGTTGCGGCCCACGAGGCCGTCGTTCCAGATGCGCAGCGTCTTGCCGTGCTCGGTCTTCACGTACTCGTTGACGTCGTTGACGAACTTCACGAACGCGTCGTCCGGCGTGGCCGACGGGCCGTAGAGCGACTTCGCGTAGGCCTCGATCTGCGGGAAGTTCTGGAAGCCGGTCGAGATCATGTACTCGTCCGCGCCCATGTGCCAGTAGTCCGACGTGAACACGCCGAGGTACTCGTCGAGCAGGTCGGTGTAGAACTCGAACGCCTCGGGCGTCGTGATGTCGAGGCGCACCTCGTCCCGCACGCCGTTCTTGTCCACGAGCTGGAGCTCGGGCTTGTTCTCGAGCCAGATCTCCAGGTGCCCCGGGGAGTTGATCTCGGGGATCACGTCGATCCCGAGCGCGGTCGCCTTCTCGACGACGCGCCCGAGCTGCTCCGGCGTGTAGTAGCTCCACGTGGCCGTCTCGGGGTGCACCGAGCTCTTGAGCTTGAGCTCGACGAGCAGGTAGTTGAGCTTGAGCGACGCCATCTCCTCCAGGAGGCGGTCGATCCACTCCTCCGAGACGTTGATCTGGCACGCGCACAGCGTCACGCCGCGCTCGGCGTACTGCGGCACGTCGACCGTCGACCCCGCCGGGAGCGACGTCTGCTGCACGAGCATCTGCGCGAGCGTGCGCGTGCCGTAGAACGCGCCCTGCGCGGTCGCACCGACGATCGTCACGCCGTCCGCGTCGATCGTCAGCGCGTAGCCCTCCTCGCCCAGGTCGGTGCGCGTGGCGTCGAGGTCGAGCGCGACGGCGCTCGGGGCCGTGGCGTCGGCCACGACCGGGACGTCCTCGCCGAGCAGCTCGCCGAGCTCGCCCGCGAGGAGGTCGGCCGCGCCGTCGAGCGCGCCGTCGCCGCCGGTGGCGACCTGGGTGCCGGGGACGAGCGTCCACGACCCCTCGCCGTCGGTCCAGTCGCGCAGCGACGGGATGACGTCGGGCAGGGCGGGGTCGGCGGCCGCCTCGACGGCTGCGGGCGCGACGGGCGCTGCGGTGGCGGCGACCGGCACGGCCAGCGTCGCGACGAGCACCGCCGAGAGCGCCGCGCCGACGGTTGCCCGCCTCGGCCGGCGGTGGCGGGATGGTTTCCGCATTCTTCGATCTCCTTCGATCCAGGTGGGCCTCGACCGTCGGACGCGGCGAGGGCGTTCAGGGGTGTCGGCGGCGGTGCCGGTCACCAGTATGTATGACGTCAGACATCATAGGATTCGCGGGCTCGGTGCCGATCCGTCCTGCGACGGAGCGGGGAGGCCGCGGGGTCGGGCCGGTGCCGGTCACCCCCAGTAGTGACCGGTACCGGCCCGTGCGCGCACCGCGCGCGGTCCCCGCTGCAGGCACCCAGCGAACCGGCTGCAGGGATCGTGCGCCGTCGAGGACCGCCCCGAGGGGCGGGGTGCGGGGACGCGGCGTCGGTCAGTCGCGCGTGCCCGCGCGCTGCGTACTGCTCATGGCGCTCCTTCTGACGACTCTGTGCGGAGGGGGGGGACCATGCTGTGCGTGCGCGCTCACTCTGACACAGGGTTGATATCCATAACAACCCCTAGAGCCGTGTTGTCTTCAGCCTAAGCGCGCACCAGGCTCTCGCTCCGGCAGGCATTGCCTGTTATCGTCAACAACGAATCCGCACCGCGTGCGGTGGTGCGGCGGCGGGGCACGGTCCGTCGCGTCCACTACGCTGCCGGGCACGCGGACGTGCACCCGACGAGGAGGTCCCGTGGTTCCAGCGTCACCGCCCGAGCCGTCGCCCCGCGGCCGAGGCCCCGCGATGGCGGACGTCGCGCGCGTCGCCGGCGTCTCCGCGCAGACCGTCTCGCGCGTCCTGAGCGGCCACCCCAACGTCAACGCCGTCACGCGCGCGCGCGTGCGCGCGGCGATCGAGGAGACCGGGTACCGGCGCAACAGCCTCGCCCGGGCGCTCGTCACCGGCCGCACCCGGACCCTCGGGGTCATCACGCACGAGACCGACTTCTACTCGGGCGGCGCGCTCCTCCTCGGCATGCAGACCGGCGCCCGCGCCGCCGGCTACTTCGTCAGCACCGCCTCCACGTCCTCGCTGTCGTCCGCCGCGATCGAGCAGGCCGCCGCCCGGCTCCTGGACCAGGGCGTCGACGGCCTCGTCATCGCGGTCCCCGTGCGGGACGAGGGCGCGCTCGCCCAGGTCACGCGCGACGTCCCGACCGTGGTCGTGGACGGCATGCGCTCGCTCGCGACGGAGATCGTCGCCGTCGACCAGGTCGAGGCCGGCCGCCTCGCCACCGAGCATCTCCTCGGCCTCGGGCACACGACGGTCTGGCACGTGTCCGGCCCCGAGTCGTGGAACGACGCGCTCGGCCGCTCGACCGGGTGGCAGACGACGCTCGAGGAGTCGGGCCGCGACGTCCCGCCCGTCCTCTACGGCGACTGGACGCCCGAGTCCGGCTACCGCAACGGCCTCCTCCTCGGCCGGCTGCCGGAGGTCACCGCCGTGTTCGTCGCGAGCGACGAGATGGCGTTCGGCGTCGTCCGCGGACTGACCGAGCTGGGCCGGCGCGTGCCCGAGGACGTGTCCGTCGTCGGCATGGACGACATCGCCCTCGCGCCGTACGCGGCACCGCCCCTGACGACCGTGCGCCAGCCGTTCCACGACATGGGCCGACGCGCCGTCGAGCACGTCGTCGCGCTGGTCACGGACCCGCAGACGGTCCACGAGCCCGAGGTCGTGCGCCCCGAGCTCGTCGTCCGGGCGAGCACCGCTCCCCCGCCGGCCTGACCCACGACCGGGCGAGCCGCGGCGCGTGAGCCGCGCCTGACGCCGTCGGCGGGATACGCCGAGCGGACGAGCAGAAGTCCGCCTCTGGGAGGACACGCCGGGGTCGCCCGGCGCGTACGCTGCCTGATGGGTCGCACCCGGAGGCAGGGGGAGACGCTCGACCGACGAGAGTCCAGGCCGCCGCCCGACCCAGGACGACGCCATGAACATGCTCACCTGGACCGCACTCGACGCCTCGACCTGGCGCGCGCTCAACGACGCGCGCGAGTACGTCGCGCGTCAGGACGACGACGGCACGTGGACCCTCGACGGGCCCCGGCGCAGCTGGGCAGCGCTGCCGAGCCTCGAGCTCGCGCAGGAGGTCGCGGCGCTCGCCGAGCAGGTCCACCACGACGACGACGCGCTCGCGACGTACCTCGTCGTCACCGCGAGCGGAGCGCGCCGCGGGGAGCCGTTCGGCGCTGCCGACGACGGCGCCGCGCTCGACGTGCTCCGGGCGCGCCGGCGCGCGGGGAACCTGCCCCTCGCCCCGTTCCGCCTCGAGACCGGCGACGGTCGCGTCGTCGGCGCGTGGGACAAGGCCACCGAGCTCCCGTCCGCCTGAGCGCGACCGCCCGCCGGGTGCCTCCACGACGACGGCGCGGCGCCCGCCCGGGCGACACCCGCCCTGGTGACCCGCTCAGCCCCGGGCGGCGGGCGTCGTCGCCCGACCCCGGACCACGTCGGCGAAGGGTCCGCGCACGAAGACCTCGTCGGCGAAGCGCTCGCCCATGATCCGGTGCGTCTCCGCGTCCGGGTGCAGGGCGTCGGTCAACGGCCGCAGCGCGGCGTCCTCCTCCCCGTACAGGACGAGGCCGTCGAGGTGGTGCAGGTTCGGGTCGTCGGCGCGACGCTCCTCGACGATGCGCGCGATCTCGGCGCGGACCGTCGTCAGGGTCAACCGCCCGCCCGCGACGTCGGCCGGGTCGCCGGTCGCCCGGAACGCGACCCTGCCCTCCGCGAGCGCCTCGAGGTCGAACGCGCCGGGGCCGGGGGTGGTCTCGTGGATCGCGCAGAAGATCGGCGACACGACGAGCAGGGGCGTCGTCGGGTGGCCGTCGCGGATCGTGTCGAGGAACCCGTGCATCGCGGCCCGGAAGGCACGCATCCGCATGAGGTCGGCGTTGACGAGGTTGATCCCCATCTTGACGCTGATGACGTCGGCCGGGGTGTCCCGGATCGTGCGCGCCAGGAACGGGTCGAGGAGCGCACTGCCACCGAGGCCGAGGTTCGTCAGGTCCACGCCGGCCCGGCGCGCCGCGACCACGGGCCAGACGCCGGTGGGCCGGGCCGCGTTGGAGCCGTGGCTGATCGAGCTGCCGTGATGGACCCAGCGCGGCCGTGCGTCGGGCACGGGCGCGACGGGGGCGTCGGCGCGGACGTCGACGACCTCGACGATCTCGTTGTGAGGCAACCAGAGCTCGACGTCCTTCGCCCCCGGTGCGAGACCGTCGAACGTGAGGGTGAAGTCCTCCCCCTCGTCCGACGTCGTGCTTCCCGTGGCCATGTCGACGACGGTCGTCGAGCCGCCCGACGTCGTCGCGTGCGCGACCGCCTCCTCGTCCACGACGAGGTCGACGACCCCGTCCGGGCGCGGCGGCACGCCCGTGTACGTCACGCGGGAGCGGAAGCCGACGACCTGCACGGCCGTCGCCGCGGTGCGCAGGGCGACACGCACGCCGGAGGGCTGCGCCTCGACCATCGAGAGCTGCGGGTCGGCGGCCTGGGACACCGCTCGCTCCGGCAGCCGGTGCGGTGCGACGCCGCGGGCGGTGCGCTCGAGGCGCGCCGCGCCCCGCACGTACTCGTCGGTCAGGGGGACGGAGGTCCAGGTGTGCTCGGTCATGGGTGCTCCCGTGGCGTGGACTCAGGGGAAGGATCAGGCCCTGTCGACAGCAACCGGTCCCTGGCGTCGACGACGTGCGGCCAGGCGCGGGCGGCGTGCCGTCGGCCCGCCGCGAGGTCGCGGTAGGCGTTCATCGTCGCCACCGGGGCGTCCCGCCCGGCGCGACAGGCGATCGCGTCCGCGTCACTGCGTGCTGCCCGCCCCCTGCCGGTCGGGTCCGATGCCGTGGGCGCCCGCGGCGTGGTCGACGATCGACGTCAGGACCGTGAGCGCCTCGGCCGCGCGCTCGGGCGTGAAGCCGAAGGTCTCGCAGATCACCGGGTAGATCCCGGTGGCCTGCTCGCGCAGCGCGTCACCCTCGGGAGTCAGCGACACGATGACGGTCCGCTCGTCCTGGTCGCTGCGTCGCCGGGTCAGGAGGCCGCGCTGCTCCAACCGCTTGAGCAACGGGGTGAGGGTGCCGTAGTCGAGCTGGAGCCGGGCGACGAGGTCGCGCACGGCGCTGTCGCCCTGTTCCCAGAGGACGGCGAGCACGAGGTACTGCGTGTACGTCACGCCCAGCGGCTCGAGCAGCGGGCGGTACACGGCGGTGACCGCGCGTGCGGCGGCCTGGAGGTTGAAGCACACCATCTCGTCGAGCGGTACGGAGCCGCCCTGCTGCTCGGTCACGGTTTTCACGCTACCACGAGGTAAGCGTGCGCTATTGACTCGTGCACGAGGTAATGGTGTGCTAGGTAATCGAGCACGAGGCACGTCGAGAGGTCACCGGCGACCCGCCAGCGACCGACCCGACGGCTCCGCGACATGAGGTGCGCAGCACGCGAGGAGACCCGTCATGTCCAGGACCGAACGCACGAGCATCCGTGACGTCGCGCAGGGAACGACGGCGGAGAGACCCCGTCGCGACCCGGATCCGCAAGCGCTCGCCGACTTCCTCGCCGTCCGGCCGCAGCTCGTCGGCGTCGCGCACCGCATCCTCGGCAGCGCCCCGGAGGCGGAGGACGTCGTCCAGGACGCCTGGGTGCGGTGGCACGGCACCGACCGGTCACGCGTCGTGAACTCGGCCGCGTTCCTCACCACCGTGGTGACACGCCTGGCCCTCAACGTGCGCGCCTCGGCACGGGCACGGCGAGAGACCGGCGTCGGGCCGTGGGTTCCCGAGCCGGTCGACACGTCCCCGGACCCGTCCACGTGCGCCGAACGCGTCGAGGCGATCCAGGTCGCGGCTCTCACGCTCCTCGCACGGCTCACGCCCGTCGAGCGCGCGATCTACGTCCTGCGCGAGGCCTTCGGGTACCCCCACCGTCACGTCGCCCAGATCCTCGACCTGAGCGAGGCCAACACTCGCCAGCTCGCACGACGCGCCCGAGCGCGGCTCGCCCAGCGCGACGCCGTCGCCGTCGACCCCCGCGAGCACCGGCGGCTCGTCGAAGCGCTCACCGCCGCCACGCACGAAGGCGACCTCGCGCGCTTCGAGCGCTTCCTCGCCGCCGACGTCCTCGCGAGCACGGAACAGCCGCGACGAGGACGCCCACGCACCGTCCGCCGGGACGTTCGGCGCGCCGTGTCCCGACCGCGCCGCGGGTCGCGCGCCCCGGCTCTCGCGACACCGCAGACCGCCGACGCCTGACCGCCAGGAGCGCGATCCGACCAAGGACTTCGGGAGCACGAGTCCTGCCTTCGTCACTGGCTCAAGGCTGCCGACGTCGAAGACGGCGTGCAGCAGGAGAACGACGCAGGAGTCGGCAGTGCTCCGTGAGCTCCAGCACTCCCCGTGCAGCGTGTGTGCAGGATTTCTGCAATCACGGCTGCACATCACGTCGACGGACTGCACGTCGACACAGACGCTGTTGACGTGCAGCGCAGATTGCGCAGACACGCCGCTGTACTTTGCGTGATCCCGGGCGTGTCGCCAGAGTCACGAAATCTAGGCTGCCCGCAGGGGTGGTGGGTGTCGGCCAGGACGTGACTACTGGCCCAGGCCTCCGGTCAGACGCTCGTAGATCCTCGCCAGAACCCCAGGCTGCTGCCGGGTAGGCTCCGGACCGGTCCCCTGTTCCCTCCGCCGTAAGGGCGCCGCTCGCTTCTCGAGGATCTCTTGGATCTTGGCCATTTCTTTGGCGACATGATGCACAGACTTCTTCACTGCGTAAGTCCGGGCGTTTATCTCAGACCAGTCCAGGTAGGAAACGTTGGTCTGGACCTTGCCGTCAACGCCGACGTACTCGAACGTCAGAGTCACGGAGTTCTCGTCCGCGAGGGCGGAGTGAGCCGCTCGCGCAGGCCCCCAGTCCCACATGGTGCGCCACCGTTGGCCCGGTGCAAGCGTTCCGAAGCGAGACGGGATAGCCACCGCGACGGGCGCCTTCTCCGGCCCGGCACCGCTCGTTCCACGCACGGGAACGCTCGCTCTCACACTGACATCTGTAGCGGCCGTTGTGCCGAAGTTTCCGATGACGATCTCGACCGCCTCCGGGATGTCGGGGTCCTGCTCAAGGTACGCAACAACCTGGGGTTTGTCCCGCGTCAAGCTGCTGGCAGGTTTTGGGTCTCGGGAAAGTTGGGGGTCAGCGGGTCGGCCAGGCCCAGGTGGA